>SKHV01000184.1 GCA_007116765.1 Prolixibacteraceae bacterium
AAGGCTTTACGAAACCTAGTCAAACCGGCTGTTCTTTCTGCTTGAGAAATATCAGGGAATAAATTGTTACGAATGTCATTCACAATAACATTTCTTGATAAACGACCACCATTATTATTTGTGTTTGTGACTAATTGGGACTTGTACCACTTTAATTCACTTGCCTGAATACTCATATCTTCCTCCTTTATTACGAAACAGTTATCTCATCATTTGAGATTTGGTCCTCATCACTTGGTAGATATCCATCTTTTTCTATTCGTAATGGGTATGTACCTACTTCAATAGTAAACAGTTCAGTTTTTCCTTCTTCATTTGTATACCCCCTTGATATATTATCAACAAATACATGTGCCCCTTCAATTGGTGCTTCAGTAGAAATATCTACAACACGTATAGATATTTCTCTTTCTGGTCCTTCTTCTTCTTCATCATCTGGTGGTGCTGAACTATCAATTGTAAAAGTAAATGTGTCTATTTCCCCATCTTCAAAAGTAAGAATACCTAAATTTTCTTGTTGAAGATTTAAGGTACTCCAACGAACCATTGTTGGTTCACTTTTATACGTTAATTGGACGTTGCCAAGTATTTTTTCACCAGTTACCGTTTCAATGCACATTGATTCTTTGATTTTAAAATTAGTTCCTGCTGCCGCAGCTTGGTATTTTTCTCCTACTCCTATTAAAG
This sequence comes from Prolixibacteraceae bacterium, assembly GCA_007116765.1. Classification (GTDB taxonomy): domain Bacteria; phylum Bacteroidota; class Bacteroidia; order Bacteroidales; family Prolixibacteraceae; genus Roseimarinus. The sequence continues at coordinate 688 of SKHV01000184.1, forward strand.
TACCATTAGAATCAAATTGGCACTTAACGGCATTAGAAACAGCATTCTGAATCCAAGTGATTACTTGTTTTGTTGGAGCTTTAAAATCCTGATTGAATACTACATTTTCAGTATATTCTGTTCTTCTATTAATATCTGTTGTTATTTGTCCATAACCAAGATCATCACCATTAAAATTTAATCTAGCAGTACCTATTCTTTCACCTGTTCGAGCTGCTAAATAAATGTGTAATCCAGATTGTAAAAAGAAATTAATGAATCCTCTAAAATAAATATCGTGACGTTTACAGGATTCTTCACCGTCTTCACCGTCTTCATTATTCACAGAATAATTGATAGTGACTGAGGAACTAGCAAGTTTTTTCATATCTCCACCAATCGAAGAGTTAAAGTGTATTTGCTATCATTATTAGGTTTTGAATATCCTTCAAATGGAGTAAAAACTTCAAAAGCTGTATCCCAATAACGAAACAAAACATCAAAATTCCTCAAATCATGTAATGTCAGAACCATTTCATGATTAGGAATATTGGCCCAATTGTACAGTTGTGCAATTGTTTCTCTTTTAATTACAGCATTCTGTCCCTCCAATGTTATTGGTTTACCCCTAGATGCGTTTGAATATTCAATAACTGCATCCCCCTCTATTGAATAGAATATACGTGACTTTACATTTGTCCACGTAAATTCATCTTTCCAAATTAATTCTTTTGGTAAAGTGATTGTTGTGTCCAGAATAGATGAATAAAGAAAAATCATAATTACATCCTATTCTCAAGATTTTTTATTTGTTTCACAAAATCCTTTGCCATATTTTCATCCATTTTTGCAGGGTAGATTTTGCCGCCCAAATTAAGATTAACATTAGCCGTAAATACTGTAGTGTTTTCATTTTGTCTAGTAGACACATATCCTCCTTGATTAAAACCTGCAACATTCATAACAGGTGTATGATTAACAAACCCACCTGAATTAAATTTAGCTGCAAAATCCCCTAAAGCATCAATAGCACTTGGAGACATTAAATTTTGGATAACTTCTTTCGGAATAATTTTTTTCCGCAAAGCTTCCATAAATTCTACACCATAATGATCTACAGTACTCACAGGCTGAATGTATTCACCTTTAGTGAGCATAGCAGGAACTTCATCTTTTGTTCCTTTACCAGGAAGCTTACCAGTAAACTTCTTAAAATTATCTGCTAAATAACCACCTGTAGCAAAAGCACGTATTGTTGAATTAATGCCAGCTACTCCACCTGTATTATGTTGCTCTCTTTTCACAACATTTACTGTATGGGTAGAACTTGTATCTTTCCTTATTTCTGCTAATTTATCTAAACCTTCAAATTCAATTTTTACCTTAATTGCTTTCTGTAATTCTCGTTTAAATGCTTCAAACTTTTGTCGTAAATCAGCCAGTTTTTCAGTGAATCCATTTTCAGAAGAACCTCTTGCTCTCCATTCTACAATTATACGCACACGTCCATCTTCACCAACTTCTTCTGTAAGAGTACGAATAAATTCTTGTGTCTGTCCATGAAGGTCACGGAAATATTCTCTTAATTCTTGTCCTGCTGGTGATTGAGCAGAAACTTTTAAAACTGCCCCTTCTAAATTACCAATAGAGTCTCTAAGTCTTGCCACATCCTGTTCAACCCTAGCAGCACTTTCAGGATCAAGGTCAGCTTTTAATATTAATTCATTTTCAAATTTGTCGCGTAAATCGTTTAGTAGTTGGTCAGCTTCATCAAGGGCTACTTGTGCGTCTTCAATCTGGATTTTTAAATGTAATTGATTAAACTCTTCCAAAGCCTGTTTAGCTTCGGCAATGCGTTCGGTGACATCCTTTACCCGCTTGGCCGCTCCTTCTAACGCTTCCTCTTGTGCTTTAGTTGCTTCTTGATTAGTTCGTTTTAATAAATCAAACGCCTCACCAGTTTTGCCCAAAGCTTCATTCAAATTCTCTTGTTTTGATCCAATATTTTCAGCATTCTTTTGTGCTTCCCTGGCATACTTTTCAGCATCTTCATACATTTTATTTTCTAATGCTTGACGAGCTTTCAGCATATTTTCAGTGTATAAACGTCTATCATCTTGAAGACGTTCCTCTTCACTCATATGCTTTCTACGAAGATTATTTAATGCATTTTCTCTTTCTTCAATTAAAGCATACCCCTTTTCACGTAAATCAGTGATCTTTTTAACAATAGCATCATGTGCTGCTAATTCTTGATTTAAAACATTCTGTAAATTAGAGACATAATTTTCATGTAATGAAATCAAATCAGTAAGCATTTTATCTTTTATTCTATGGATTTCTGAATTAATTTGTGTTTGTAATTCTTTCTCCATAGATAAAATTTGATTTTTATCTTCAATATACCGTTCATCTAGTTGTTTTAAATTCTCAATTAGAATACGAGCATTTTCTATTCTTTTAGTAGCTGCTTCTTCTGCTACTCTTGCTTCATTCATAATAGCATGATGTTCATCAGTATAGTAGTCTTCTAATAATTTCATGCGATCATTATACGCTTTTTGAGCAATATCCCTTTTCTGTTCTTCTGCTTTTTTATAATTTTCAGTACTTAATAAATACTGATAAAGAGCTTCTTCACCATATTGTCGAAGTATCGCTTTCTTTTCATCTTCAATCTTTTTATAATCAGAAAAAGAAGAAGCTAGAGCCTGTTCTTCTAATTGAACTCTTCTATCAATAGCAGCTAAATCTTCATCCAATTTCTGCTTTCTTAATTCCCTTGCATGTTGAATAGAAGCAATTTCTGCTTCAGCTATTTTTGCAACAGCTTCATCATTTGCTTTAATATACTCTTCATACATTCCTTGAAATGAGTAACCACGAAGGCCATCAATAATTTCCTGCATTTTACGCATTTGAGCAGCTTTTACTTTTTCCATTGCCTCTTCAACAGTAGTGACACCAAAAGCAGCTAATCTTTCAGCTATAATACCATCATCTAATCTGTCAACAGCTTCTTCCAAAGGCATACGTAAAGCTGCTTCGTATAAATCACGTAATTTATCACCAGCAGTTTCAACCTCATTAAACATAGATTGGAATTCAGCTTTTTGAGCATCAGTTAATTTAGCAAATTCAGCTTCAGCTATTGGTGAAAGATCAGCTAATTTTTTCTTGAAAATATCAAAGGCAGAAGCAGCAGCGGATACTTCTATCCCTAAATTCATAATAGTACGTGTTAATCTTTGTTTTAATGTATCACTTATATCTAATTCATTATTCACATAATCTAATACATCACCCAAATCTTTTTCACCATGAAAAAGTTGATTAAGCTGTTCTGCTAAAGAATCTTGAATTCTTTCAATTTCTTGTTGTGTTTCTAAAGATAACCTACGTGCATCGTCTAAAGAACGAACACTATCAATCGCTTCTTGAGGAACAATGTCACCAATCGCTAATTCATTAAAAGCGCGGATAAAATCTTCAACTGATAATTCTGCTTCACCAGCAGTATCATCTAATTGTTTTTGTAATGTAAGAAGAGAATCAACTACTTCATCTAATTCATAAACAGCTCGTTTACTCCAATCTTGTGACATTATATCAATAAAATGATTCACAATAGGAGCCGCTCTATCACCTAATATTTCAGTTAATTCTTCTGCTTTTTCTCTTGTTCCTACAAGAGCATCTTCAATACCCCATTTTTCATTGGCAGCAGTTGTCCGCATTGTTTCTACAATCTGACGCAATGCTTCATCAAATTCTTCACCAGCAGTTTCAGTATCTATAAAATAACCAATAACTGAATCTGCCCATCTTTGGAGTGGAGCAAGCCCCATTTCTAAATTAGTGAACGGAATCTGAAAGGTTAATAATTCATTAAAACCTGTCATTGAATTACCAACAGCATGGACAGCTTTCTCAAAATTAGTAACTTCTCTTTGCATTATTTGAAGCGATTCTGGTATCTCAACATTCAACCAAAATTTTAATCTTTCTGCATGTGCAATAGAAGCAGCAATAGCTTCTCCTGCCGTTTTAAACTGTTCTTCTAATTTGTTTGTATGAACAGCTTCAATTGCTTCTTGTAGTTCTTTAAACCCTAAATAACCACGTTCAGCAACTAAATCTAATGAATAGCCTAATTCTTCTTCAAGTAATTCAGCTAAATTATGTCCTGCAATTTCTGTGTCTTTTAATCTCTGAATATTATTATCCCATTCACGAGAACCAAATGAATCAACAAGTACTCTTCCCCAATCTTTTATTGATCGAGCAACAATTCCAAACTCATTCGCTGTTTTGTTTAAATCTTTGGCTACTTTTCCATTCCAATTCAGGAACTGAATCAACGCATAAATAGCAGCAGCTATTGCAGTAGCCCAAAAAGCAAAACTACCAAGAAGAATTGTGACACCTGTTTTTAAAGCAGTTAAAGCAGTAACAGTACCACCAGCAGCGGTTATTAATCCCCATAAAGCA
>SKHV01000215.1 GCA_007116765.1 Prolixibacteraceae bacterium
CAACCTAATTATTAAAAAACATACCTGCTAACAATTATTTCTCAATAAATTAATTTATTATTTATAAAAAAGGCATCTTTTTTGTTAGTGAATTGAACTTAGTGTATTTTTGCAAATACATATTCATAAGGGGATTTATCACAAAATATTAAACATTGAACGGGCTTAATAATGGCTAAAGAAATTGAACGCAAATTTATGGTTGACACAAACATATGGAAACCATCATCTAAAATAATTAACATTAAACAAGCTTACCTTACGGCCGACACACGTAAGGTTATTCGCGTAAGAACTGCTGATGACAAAGCCTATTTGACCCTCAAAAGCGTTCCTAAATCAGGAATTACACGAGACGAATTTGAGTACGAAATCCCGATGAAAGATGCATTGCAGCTGTTCGAATTGAGAGAAGGACATGAACTGACAAAACAGCGACACATTTATACTATTGGCCAAAAAATATGGGAAGTTGATGTGTTTGAAGGAGACAACGAAGGACTCATTGTTGCCGAAATTGAACTTGAAAGTGAAAATGAACAATTTGAAAAGCCGAAATGGATAAAATACGAGGTTAGTACCGACAGTCGATACTATAACTTCAATTTATCACGTTTTCCATACAACAATTGGGAAAAATAAAGCCTTTAGCAAAAATTGAAATTTGAATGACATGAGCAGAAAAACACTTACAATAATTTCACTTCTTTTTTTAAGCGTTACGGCTATACTTGCAAACCAAACACAGTACAACAGTACACAGAACTTTGACGCACGCCTAGATTCAATCAAAGAGATATTACACTCTCACGAATGGCAACCTGTCAACGAAGATAATTATCGTCGTATGGTCGAACTCATCAATTTTGTTGAGCATACACCTATTGATACAGTTGTAGTAAATTTGCGACTGGATATTGAAAACATGCCCGCATTTTTTTATCGCGAGATTAAAGACATTTCGGAAGCCGAAGAAGTAAGGGGCTACATTAACGCCGAAACCATTAACCAAAGAATAATTGAAATAGAAAATGAAATAATTGACAATACTCCTTTAGAATCAATACTTGTACCCGAAGAAGAATTTATGGGTATGTATTCACAAATTCCTCTCATTACACAAAACAACATTGAACAGATGCTTATCGATTCAATAATAACAATTCCCGATTCACTAATTTTGAAAAAACTTGAATCAGAAAATGGTAATGCACGCAATGGTTCGAGGCGCTATCGAACTGAAACAGAACACCGGCTCGAACAAGAAGCCGAAAACGACAGTCTGATAACCGTTTTCTTAAATGAAGCCCGCAAGCAATATAACGATTCACTAATTGATGCATTCCGCGACTCAGTTTCGTACGCCTATCAATCTAATGTAAGGCAAAACATTATAGAGAATGCAAAAAATGAATACATTGATCAAACATCAGCCCTAAACTACCGAATATTAAAAGCATACAACGATTCGCTCACCACCGAAATAAACAATGCATACAGAGAATTACTAATATCAATGGTAAACCATGTACACCGCATGCCCAATACCGTTACTATGTATAACCTTTTTGGCGAATCGTCGGAATTACCACTCCAAAACGAGGGGGTTTGGTTCAAGTGGGTACAACTTAAAAACATGCACAACGACTCCATTGGCATACGCATTGAGAATCTTGGACGAAATACCATGCGTGTATTGGTTGATGAAGCAGTGAACCTTTCGCGCTTAACACAACGCTCATCCATAAACATCAACCAACTACAAATTGAATCACGTACGAACCATGGTCTCAGTAAAGTTACTGTGCCAAAGCCCAGAGTGTTCCCATGGAAATTTGTAGGTCGTGTATATTCCGGCTTTACTCAAACTTATATGAATGAATTTTGGTCGAAAGGTGGTGTGAAGTCGGCTAGTACAATGACCACCTTTAATTACGATGCCAATTACTCGAAAGGAAAAATGAAATGGGAAAACGGTGTAGATATGAAACTTGGCTTTATCTACTACATCGATGAAAACCCCAATGCACTTAGAGACTGGCATAAAAATACCGACAACATAGAACTGAACTCACGCTTTGGATACTCGGCCATCAATAACTGGTACTACTCGGCCGAAGCCAACTTCAAAACACAATTTGCGCTGGGATACAGCAACAACGTAGCCGAAAATCCGAACTCGGGCTTCATGTCGCCGGCGCACTTAACATTCTCTGCAGGTCTTGATTATAAACCAAACAATAGCTTTTCACTCTTTGTATCGCCCTTATCACTTCGTACAACTTATGTACTCAACCCCGATATACCCGTGGGCAGATTTGGACTTAGTGAGGGAGAAACCAGACGAAGCCGATTGGGTATGACCGGACGTGTGAATTATTCAAAAGAGATATTCTCGAATGTTTCGATTCGAACACGTAACAACCTATTTATTAATTTTGGACGAAAAGATGGCGAATTACAAACATTTAAATTTCCTGACATCGATTCGGAAACCACAATAGATCTTAAATTAACTCGTTATATTTCAACTCAGATAAACCTGCACTTCATCTACGACAAAGAGCTTACTTCTACCTGGACCGACGAAAATGAAGTAGAACAATCGGGAACTCGTCTTCAGTTTAAAGAATATCTTACCTTTGGACTATCCTATCGTTTTTAATAATCAATTATATAAATCGACAGGTAAACATTTTAGGGAATTACGCAAATAAAATATCTAAGCTATGAAGACTTTGAAAAAATACTACAAAATATCGGCATCGGTACCCGACGTGTATAATGCACTCACCAACCAGCACATGATTGAAATATGGACCGGCGAAAAAGCGATTTTCAAAACAGAACCCAATACCGATTTTTCGATGTGGGACGGTTCAATTGTGGGTAAGAATATTAAGTTTGAAATGGATAAACTTATACAACAGGTATGGTTTTTCGACGAATGGGAATCGCAGGTTACCATTAAGCTTCATTCAAATAAAAAAATCACCAGTGTAGAATTGGTTCACAAAAACATACCCGACGAGGCCTTTGACAATATCGCTGAAGGTTGGGATGAAGATTATTTTGGTGCTTTAGCCGAATTGTTCAACAATTAAGAAGCTCACTATAACATTCGTAGTTTTCCTGATCGAATACACAAAAAATCACTTTTTCGATTGTATCATCATTTTCAAAAAAATCGCATACCGCTTCCACCGCTAACACTGCGGCTTTTTCTTTTGGAAAGCCATACACTCCGGTGCTAATATTAGGAAATGCAATAGTTTTTACGCCGTTTTCAAGTGCTAATTCTAGACTGCGCGTGTAGCACGACACCAACAACTGAGGCTCGTCGTGCAAGCCATCATTCCAAATCGGGCCTACAGTGTGAATCACATATTTACAAGGCAAACTATACGCTTTTGTAATTTTGGCATCTCCGGTTTCACAACCGTTTAAAACTCTGCACTCTTCCAAAAGCCCCGGACCTGCAGCAGCATGTATGGCACCATCAACGCCGCCACCTCCCTGCAGGGAAGTATTGGCAGCATTTACAATGGCGTCAGCTTTAATTTTGGTGATATCGCCTTTTATGAGTTCAATCTTATCCATTTATGGCACAAGTTAATAAGATTTTTCGACGATTGAAAACCTTTTTAATTCAGCAGCAATGATCTTAATTCCTGCTTCAATTTTTTGTTTTGGTGAATTGCTAAAATTCATTCTTATGCAATTACATCCTGAGTCATCGGTGTAAAACGATTTTCCGGGAACAAAAGCAACTCCTTTCGACAGGCATTTTTGAACAAGCTCCCCGGCATCAATATTCTCAAGCAGTTTAAGCCACAAAAACATTCCTCCATCAGGGGTGTTCATTTTAATATTGTTGCCCATGTGTGTATTTATTGCCTTGATCATATCGGTACACTGTTGCCGGTATGCTTTACGGATTGTTTGTAAATGAAGGTCGATGTTGTTATTCGTAAGATAATTATACGCAATGTATTGCGAAAGGTTATTGGTATGCAAATCAGTCGATTGTTTCGCACGGACAAACGGTGCTACAAGTTCATCGGGCAAAATAACCCAACCCAAGCGAATACCCGGGGCAATCATTTTCGAAAATGAGCCTGTCCAGCATACTTGCCGGGGAGCTTGACAGAATATTGGCTTTTGTTGTCCACCTCTAAAACGCAGTTCGAAGTATGGATCGTCTTCGAGCATTAGTAAATTGTATTTTCTCAATAATGCAGCCAGTTCATTTCTTTTTTCATTGGAATAACATATTCCCGATGGATTTTGAAAACTGGGAATAGCATACATGAATTTTGGAGAATATTGTCTACAAATTTTTTCTACTGCATTCAAGTCAGGTCCGTCGGCTAATAAATCTACAGGCATAAAATGTGGCGAATATGCCGACATGGCCTGAATGCCGCCCAAGTAGGTTGGCTTTTCGATAATTATTTCATCACCTGCATTGATAAACAACTTCGACATAATATCGATAGTTTGCTGTGAACCACTTGTTATTACTATGTTTTCAGCCGAAATAGGTGCATCGAACATTGATGAATAACGCCGGGCTATCCACTTACGCAATGGCAAATACCCTTGCGAACCGGCGTATTGCAACAGGCCACGTCCGTTGTTACGAAAAGCTTCAACAGCCGACTTTTCGAGTTCTTCAACCGGAAAAAAGTCGGGGTTCGGTAGTCCGCCTGCAAATGAAATCATGTTTTCATTGTTGGCAACTTCGAGAATTTCGCGAATAAACGAAATTGGAATCTGGTTGAAGTTTGATGAAAACTTCATGTCGTGAAAGTGTTTCATTTTGTGTTGATTAAATGGTTAAAAAAAAAGCCCTTTCCGATATACACATCGAAAAGGGCTTTAATTGGTAGCACAGGCCTCCCCATTCTATGTGTATTGGTACACACGAATAATTGCTGCCACTGCTACTGCTATGTTTCTATATTCTCTCATTTCATATCACAAAAAAACCACCCTCAGTGAAGAGAATGGTTTGTATGTTATTTGTGCCCATATCTCTCCTTTCAACAACTAAAAATTGTCGCTGCTGCAATAGAGATGATATTGACCATTATTTGTTTCATAACTACAAAGCAAAGTATTTTATATTAAGTAAACAAGAGTCGCG
>SKHV01000134.1 GCA_007116765.1 Prolixibacteraceae bacterium
ATTCAGAAATACCCTGACTAATAATTGCTTGAATCTCCTTGGTGGTTAATCCGACAACTTGTATTGTACCCACATGTGGAAAATCAATATTCCCATCATTATCTACTTTGTAACTACTTATTTCAATGGCAGCGTCGTTATTCAAATAACGATCAGTCGAGCTTAGATTAAAATATATCGATAAGTCGTCGTTTGAAATTACTTGTATGTAGAGGTTATCGTTTGATTGTATACGATAAGGTTTATGTTCAGCCACATCAATTTTTATTTTTTCTAAATCGTCGTCCTGAAGGTAAACATAATCTCGCAAGGGAATGCATGAACTAAACGAAAATAAGGCTGCTATAGTGAATATGCACAGTCTTTTAAAATTGTTTCTCATGGTAGTTTTTTAAAGAATTTAATAATAGTTTTTTATCCAATGAATGAAATGCGATACAAATATAATAAATGACATTATTTTATCAATTGATATCTTACGAAAGATTCAATTTATTAACGATATAAACGACAATAATTCTGCATTGTTCAATCAGTTTCGCTTATTTTGTTGTATAATGGATATTTTCTTAATTTTTATTGCATCACCTTGATAAGAAAAATTATACATATCGACATGGATGCCTTTTTTGCATCGGTTGAACAGCGTGATAATCCTGCGTTGAAAGGTAAGCCTGTGGCCGTTGGTGGAAACAGCAACCGGGGTGTTGTTGCTGCTGCAAGTTACGAAGCCCGCAAATACGGTGTCAAATCGGCCATGCCAACTGTTACTGCACGCGCAAGGTGCCCTCAGTTGATTTTGATCCAGTCTAATGGAGCTGCATATCGCGAGGCATCGAATATAATCCAGTCTGTTTTTTTTGAATATACCGATGTGGTTGAGCCACTTTCTCTCGACGAAGCTTTTCTCGATGTTACTTTCCAGAAAAAGGGGATACGATCGGCAACTTTGCTGGCTAAAGAAATACGTGCAAGAATTTGGGAAGAAACTTCGCTTACTGCATCGGCAGGTATTTCGTACAATAAGTTCCTTGCCAAAATTGCTTCCGATGTAAATAAGCCCAACGGGCAATTTGTAATTCCTCCCGAAGAAGCCCTCGGATTTTTGGAAAAGTTGAAAATTGATAGTTTTTTTGGGGTTGGTAAGGCATCGGCCGAAAAATTTCATCGGCTGGGGATTTTTACCGGGGCCGATTTAAAAAAATTCAGCAAGGAAGCTTTAACCGGATGGTTTGGTAAGGCCGGTGAGCACTATTACAACATTGTTCGAGGGATAGACAACAGGGAGGTGAAGCCTTTTAGGCAACGAAAATCGATTGGGGCTGAAAAAACATTTGAGACCGACATTATTGAGCGCAATGAGTTGCACCGTCGCTTGCAAGCATGTATCGAGAGGATGTATAATTCCGTTGAAAAGAAAAATATTGAAGGAAAAACAGTTACTTTGAAAATAAAATTCACCGATTTTGAAGTGATTACCCGAAGTGTGACCTTGGATAAGCATACCGGGTATAAAAGTGAAATTCAGAAGGCCGCATTTGATTTGCTTTTAAAAGAATGGCCATTGAAAAAACCGGTGCGTTTGCTGGGGGTAAGCCTTTCGAACTTTAAAGATGAAGACGAACCGTCAAAACAGATGACATTAAACTTTTAGAACTATGGAAGAAAAAATATTTGAATTAGTTGCCAATAAAACCGGACTGAACATTGATGGGGTCAAAAACACCATCCTCTTACTACAAGATGGGGCCACAATCCCTTTTATTTCGAGGTACCGCAAAGAGCTTACCGGAAGTCTCGACGAGATTCAGATTGCTACCATCCAAAAAGAAATGAATTATTTTGTTGATTTGGACAAGCGAAAGCAAACCATATTGAAAACCATTTTGGAGCAAGATAAATTAAGCCCAGAACTTGAGAAGAAAATACTCGAAACATTCGATTCAACTATTCTCGAAGATATATATCTACCCTATAAACCACGAAAACGTACGCGTGCAACCATTGCCCGCGAAAGGGGGCTGGAGCCTTTGGCTAAAATAATGATGGGGCAGTTTGAACTGCATATTGAGAAGAAAGCGGCTCAGTTTATTAACGATGAAGTACTTACTGCCGATGATGCGCTGGCCGGTGCGCGCGATATTGTGGCCGAATGGGTAAGTGAAAATTCCCGTGCCCGCGATATTATCAGGAATATTTTTTCGCGAAGTGCTGTAATCACCTCTAAAGTTGTAAAAGACAAACAAGCCGAGGCACAGAAATACCAGGATTATTTTGAATGGAACGAGCCATTAAAACGTTGTCCTTCGCATCGATTTTTGGCCATAAAACGTGCCGAAAAAGAGGGCTATTTGAAAGTTGGGCTCGATGTTGACGATGAGCAAGCCAATGAACGCTTATGCCGGCTTTTCATGCGCGGTGATACCGCATGCAGCGAACAGGTTCAGATGGCTGTGAAGGACAGCCTTAAAAGGTTGCTCGCACCTTCAATCGAAACCGAATTTATGCACGAGTGGAAGCAAAAATCGGATGAAGAGGCCATTCGGGTATTCGGAGAGAACCTAAGGCAGCTGCTACTTGCACCACCATTGGGGCAAAAGCGGGTGTTGGCAATTGATCCGGGCTTCCGTACCGGTTGCAAGGTGGTTTGCTTAGACGAATTTGGTAATTTATTGCACAACGAAACCATATATCCACACCCGCCACAACGCGAGGTGCGCGAGTCGGCCAAAAAAATGTCAACCTTGGTAAGTGCATATAAAATTGATGCTATTGCTGTTGGTAATGGAACAGCCGGGCGCGAAACCGAACAATTCATCAAGTACATGCGCTTCGACCGTGAAATATCAGTATTCTCGGTGAATGAAGATGGAGCATCGATATATTCAGCATCGAAAATTGCCCGGGATGAGTTTCCCGAATACGACGTAACTGTGCGTGGTGCAGTTTCCATAGGCCGCCGTTTGATGGATCCCCTGGCCGAGCTGGTGAAAATTGACCCTAAATCAATAGGTGTAGGGCAGTATCAGCACGATGTGGATCAAAAAATGTTGCAAAGCAGTCTCGACAGGGTGGTCGAGTCGTGTGTGAACAGCGTGGGCGTAAACCTCAATACGGCAAGCAAGCATTTGCTTACTTATGTGTCGGGTTTAGGGCCGCAGTTGGCACAGAACATTATCGACTACAGAAAAGAAAATGGTGAGTTTACTTCACGTAAAGAATTGAAAAAGGTAGCCCGTATGGGCGATAAGGCCTTTGAGCAGTCGGCCGGTTTCTTGCGTATTGCGAATGCAAAAAACCCGCTCGATAATACTGCCGTGCATCCCGAGTCGTACCATATTGTTGAAAGTATGGCTTCGGTTATGAAAGTAGAAGTTAGAGGTTTGATATCGGAAGAGCAAGTACGCAAAAAAATTGACCTGCACGATTATGTTACCGATAATATTGGCATACCAACCCTGACTGATATTATGAAAGAACTTGCCAAGCCGGGACGTGATCCCAGGGATAAAATCAGGCATTTTGAATTCGATGATAATATAAAGACTATTAAAGATTTGAAAACAGGTGAAACGGTTCGGGGCATTATTACCAACATAACACGTTTTGGGGCTTTTGTTGATATTGGTATTAAAGAAAACGGACTGATACACGTATCAAATATGGCCGATAAATATATTGACGACCCCGCCAAAGTTGTAAAACTCAACCAGCACGTAAAGGTGAAAATACTGGAGGTTGATGTCGTACGAAAAAGGATTCAGCTTTCGCTAAAAGATGCAGCTAGTTAAGGCCGAAATCTTCGTCGTATAAATCTTCCTGACTTTCAAATTCACGCTCCATAAAGTCTTCGGCTTCTTCAAGCAAGTCCTCTATGAGTAATTTATCTGAAGGTTTTGTATCTATCCAGTGCACTTGCCGGTTTGAGTAAAAATCTTCAATGTCGCTTTCGACAATAAACCTGGGAGTTTGTGTATGTATTACAAAAATTGTTTCAGGTAATTCTTGCGAATTATCGGCTAGTAGGAATTTTGGTAACATATTCAAATTTGTTTAAAATGTGTTTAGGTGCTAAATATAGTGTATTCATTAGAAATTATATTTGTGTATGATAAAAATTATTAAAAAAAATTAACAGTTTCGATTATGCTATGCATGCCATAGTTATTATATTTAGCAAATAATTGTAATTGTATTGTTTATTACGCATTAATATGATATAGATTTATTTTAATTATGAGTAAAGTGTCGAAAGAGCTTATTGGAGCTTCAGCAGTACCGATAATTTTATCGATTTTGGATAAAGACGATAGTTATGGTTACGAAATAATGCAAAAGGTAAAAGAATTATCTTCTGGTAAAATTGAATGGAAAGAAGGGAGTTTATATCCAGTATTACACAAGCTTGAAAAAACAGGTTTCATTAAATCGTTATGGAAAATGGCCGATAATGGTCGCCATCGTAAATACTATGCAATAAATAAAAAAGGGCGTAAAGCATTACAAACTGAGATTGAAAACTGGAAACTGGTTCAGGAAATGCTTGACGTTCTATGGGTAGACCTAACTCCAATTGATTGATTGTAAGAAGTCTAAAGGTTAATCAATAATATCGAAAAATAACTTGTTCCGTTTTTCAATTTTAGGTGTTATCACAAATTGGCAATATGGCTGTCGTTTGTTATTTGCGAAGTAGTTATGGTGGTATTCCTCGGCCTCATAAAAAATGGTCAAAGGTGAAATCTCAGTGACTATAGGCGATTGAAATACGCTTCTTTTATTTAAAGCATCAATCATATTGTCTGCAACTTCTTTTTCTTGCTGAGTTTTGTAGAAAATTACTGAGCGGTATTGAGTACCAATATCAGCACCTTGTCGGTTCAGTGTGGTGGGGTCGTGAGTGAAAAAGAATACCTCGAGTAGCTTCTCATATGATATTTCATTAGGATTATAGGTGATTTTAATGACTTCGGCGTGACCGGTTTCTCCCGTAACTACATCGTTATAGCTTGGATTTTCCAGATCTCCGCCCGAATATCCCGGAGTGACTTTATTTACTCCTTTCAAATTCATGAATACTGCTTCTGTACACCAGAAACATCCACCGCC
>SKHV01000225.1 GCA_007116765.1 Prolixibacteraceae bacterium
AAAAAAAATAATTGTTACTACTACTGTTAATTTTCGCATAATAATTTTGTTAATTGTTAAATATACTAATTGCGAAGTAACAGTTACTGATTGCCAATTGCAATTTACAGATATTAAAAAACCTTAAATTAAAGTTAAAGAGAGTTTTTATTCAAGATTTCTCCAAATGATGCGGATATTTCGTGCATGCATGTCCTCTACGCGGGAGTTTATGTTAATAAGGTTGCTGTATTTTCGGAACAGAGGCCTGAATTGCTCAACGTTTTGAACTTCTTCCATGGTAATATCATTCTTTTTGGCATGAATTATCTGGGCACGTACTTCTTTGCAATATTCATTTATGAATTCAATATTTTCGCGTTTGAATGGTTTTTTACCATGTGTTGAAATTACATAATCTATTTTTTTATCGCTTTCGAGCAGGTGGGTCATTGTGCTAATCCAGTAGTTTATGTCGTTCACTTTATGAATGTAAAAACTTGGCATTGCTTCTTCTTGGTGAGCACCCAAATGAAACAAGTTTCCGGTGCATAGTACTTTGTCTTCTTTAATGTAAACCATTATGTCGGCAATGCCATGGCCTTTGCCCATGTAGTTTAGCTCAAAGGTTTTGTTTCCTGCAGTAAACGAATGTTGATGTTCGAATGTGATGTCGGGGAAGCGTACCCTGTAGTTATCAATTAAATCGCTTTCGTATGCCTGATAAATAGCCATTGCATTGCTGAGCGAGTCAGACAAGTTGCCTTCAACAGTAATGGTATCGAGCACATTGTGTTTGTTGAATATTTCTTTGCGAAGAAAGTCTACTGTCTGCCCGAGAAAAATATCGTCGAAATCGCGAATTTCGGCAATGCTGTTTTCGTGAGCTACAATGTAACTGTCCATAAATTCACAATTGCCGCCGGTGTGCCCCGAGAGTCCGTGATTATTGATGATGTAAGCAAAAACTGAATCGTTAAAATGCTTGCTTGCAGCTTCTTTTACCAAACGTGCATTTGCAGGCGAGTTTTGGGTATTAATAAGCACAATGCCTTCGCTTGTTTTCACGGCAACCGAATTAATCATGTTGTTTGGCCAGCCCATACCGGCAAGCTGTCGGCTGTTGGGACTTAACGTGATTACATCACGGGTTATTCTGTTGCTAACAGTATTTCGTGCCTGAACCTGAATTACAATGAAAACTAAAAATAGTAAAGCATAAAACCGTATCATTCTCTCTCTTCCTTGAAAATATTGCGCTATAAAAATACCCTTTTATGGATAATATACAATTGTTTTTTAGTTGATTTGTGTAATACTCAAAGTCTTTCCAAGTTCCTTGACATCAAACGACGAAGGATTTTGAAAAATACGTAATTCAAACTCGGGTAGGATGGCCATTATATGGTCAAAAATATCGGCCTGCACACTCTCGTACATTGCCCAGCGCTTGTCTTTACAGAAAACATATACCTGCACGGGAATGCCCCTCTCGGTAGGCTGTAGGTGGCGAATAAGGAAAGTCATGTCGTTGTTAATCATCGGGTGATTGTGCAAATATTCTTCAAGGTATTTTCTGAAAATCCCCAGGTTGGTTTGCCTGCGGCCGTTGAAGTATTGCTCTTCGGTGACTTCTAATTTGCGGTTAAACTCGTCAATTTCCTGTTGCTTTTGGATTACATAGTTTTTAATAAGCCTGAATTTTTGAAATTTTTCGAGCATGGCACTGTTGCAGAATTTAATACTGGTTATGTCAATGTTAATGGAGCGCATAATACGCCTTCCACCCGATTCTTCCATGCCCTTCCAGTTCACAAACGATTCCGAAACAAGTGCATAGGTTGGAATGTGCGATATGGTACGATCCCAGTTTTCAACTTTTACGGTTATTAGGTTCATTTCAATAACTGTTCCGTCGGCTCCACGCGATGGCATATCAATCCAGTCGCCAATTTTCACCATTTTGTTCATGCTAATTTGCACGCCGGCTACAAAACCCAATATTGAATCTTTGAAAATCAACATCAAAACCGCGGCCATAGCTCCCAGTCCGGTAAAAAGTTTCCAAAGGTCACGCTCAAATACAATTGAAATAAAAGCCATTAAAGCTACAAAGTAAATCAGAATTTTTAGTAGTTGAACTAAGCCGGCAATTGGTCGCTCGTTAGCAAACGAGAAGCTTTTATTATAAATATCGTTAGCTGAACTTAAAAATGAATTGAAGGTGAACACGAAGGCAAGCATATAATAAATCTCGCCAATTTTTCCAGCAACCGTGCTAACACCGGGATAAAATGGCTCTGCAAAACCTGCTGTAAAATATATGATAGACGCCGGAACAAAGTGTGCTATTCCTAAAAAGAATTTGTTTCTTACTAAAATATCATCCCATTCGGTTTTTGTTTTCGATGCAAATTTAAGTGCCACTTTTGTAAGCAGGCTTCTCACTAAATAGAGTGAAGTGAAGGCAATTATAACAACAAGAAAGCCCACAATCATTGTAGAAAACATATATGCAATTTCTTCTGTGTTGGTTACTTTCAGTAATAGATTGTATAGAAAGCTGTTTAATTCCTGCATGTTTGTTATTTTTATGGTTTGCATTGCAAAAATGGAATAAATATTGGTAATTGAATAAGGTTTTCAGGTTTAATTTAAATTAGAAAGCAATCACGATGTTAAAAAATATTTTTACAATAGCCGCATTGTTCATTGCTGTGTCATTATATTCCGACGATAGCGTGTTCAATATGTTTTTCGCCGATGGTGCGGTGCGCTACGATTTCGAACTTATTGGAAATAGCGAAACAGTTGAAGCAGTACATGTTCAAAGTAAATATTTGCTCAGTTGGGGTGGAAATCCTTCATGTTTGACCGACGAACTAAATTATGGAACTTTTCGTTATCGGATCTTTGATATTGAACTTGATTCATTGATTTTTAGTAAGGGTTTTAGTCCACTGTTTCACGAGTGGCAGATGACTGAAGAGGCCATTACGCGTATCCGTTCGTTTTATCAGGCTTTGTTTTTTCCAAGACCACTAAACAATGTGAAAATAATTGTTGAACAACGTGATGCACAAAATCTTTGGCATGAAGTTTTTATCGACACTTTTAGAGTGGATGATGTTTTTGTGATTGACGAAACTCCTGATTATTACGAGGTAGATACAGTAATGTATCATGGCCATGCATCCGGAAAAGTGGATGTTGTGCTCCTCGCTGAAGGTTATACGCTTGCAGAAATGGATAAATTTAGTGCCGATGCCCGGCGCATGATAGATTCGCTTTTCGATGCTGAACCCTTTAAGAGTAATAAAGAAAAGTTCAATGTAATTGGGCTTAAAGTGCCTTCAGCCGAATCGGGAGTAGATAAACCCGGCGAAAGGATTTATAAAAATACGGCATTCAATAGTCATTTTTACACCTTTGGCTCGCCTCGTTATTTAACTGTTACCGATATGAAAGCAGTTTACGATGCGCTCGATGCTGTAGCGTGGGATCAGCTATATGTGTTGGTTAATTCGTCGCGTTACGGAGGTGGGGGATGCTACAACTTTTTCAATGTGAGTAGTGTTGATCACGAGCGTTCGGCTTTTGTGTTTTGTCATGAGTTTGCTCATGGTTTTGCCGGCCTTGCCGATGAGTATTACACTTCGTCGACAGCCTACGATAATTTCTACAACACCGAGATTGAACCGGTTGAGCCCAATATTACCTCCTTGGTTAATTTTGATTCAAAATGGAAAGATATGCTTAGCGTTAATGTGCCCGTGCCAACACCCCGAACCGAAGAGTACAATAATTCAGTTGGAGTTTTTGAGGGTGGGGGATATATGAGTAAAGGTATTTACAGCCCCGTGCAAAGCTGCTGGATGAAAGAAGAAAGTGCCGGTGGATTTTGCCCGGTATGCAGGCGGGCTATTGAGCGGGTAATTTTACTTCACACCAAATAGAGGTTCGTTTAAATTTTGAGGATTTACCTTACGTTGTCCATTTTCTATTTCATGAACAATTTCGACCAATCGTTCATTTACAGGAAGTTCAATTCCCATTTCGCGACCTCGTTTTACAATGTAACCGTTCAGGTAATCTATTTCTGTTTTCTCGCCACGCTCAATCGATTGTAAACCCGACGATTTTACTTTCCGGTACTTAAAACCAAAAACAAAAATATACAGGTGTTTCCTTACTCTGTGATAAATAGTTTTTCCCTGAATGAGTTTGTAGTAGTTCAATTTCTCGGCATAATCGGGTATTTCAATTTTTAGCCTGTTGGCAACTACAACTGTTTCGTTAATAATTTGCAGAAAAGTTTTACGCAGTTTGTTGTTGATGATTAATGCACCCACATTTAAGCCGGTTATTGCCCCAAGT
This sequence comes from Prolixibacteraceae bacterium, assembly GCA_007116765.1. Lineage (GTDB taxonomy): Bacteria > Bacteroidota > Bacteroidia > Bacteroidales > Prolixibacteraceae > Roseimarinus. The sequence goes on from SKHV01000225.1 coordinate 4,357, forward strand.
GTGGTTACGCATGAGTTAATAATCAGTTTAGAATAAATGTGTGCATTTATATTATCAACCACGCGGGTTGGAGCCACAAAGTTGAGCATATATTGCAGGTTATCGAGGCGTGGATCGTCGCTTCCGTCAAGTTTTCCAATAATCATTTCGCCACTCGAAGTTATTTGAGCCTCCATTCTATTTATATCGAAAGTAGCACCCCAGGCCACAATAGCTCCTACTACTTTATCGGTTCCGGCAATACGTGCCAGATGTTCTTCGCAATAGCCGTCCTGTAGCGAAACCAATAGCCCTTTTGGCTTTAATTTCGAAAGCGCATCTTTAGTGGGTTGTTCAATATCGAACGATTTAGTTGCTATGAGGATGTAGTTGTAGTAATTGTCAGGTGTCTGGTTTACGCTTCCGAATGCTTTAACCGGCTGATATAATTGTTGTTTTCTTTTCCGGTAAACTACACCAATAGTATTTATTCGTTCGGCTATTTCATTGGTTTTGCAGGCAATATGTACTTCAAATCCGCTTCGGGCTAAAATACCCGAAATCACACTTCCCACTGCTCCCGAACCTATAACCAGTGTTTTCATTTTAGCCTTATTTATTCAGCGTACGAAGTTTAATAGCCGTCAATACTTTTTTTGTGTAAAGCGGAAAATCACCATTCATGATCCATCCGTAATAGCCGGGTTGATCTTTCAGTACTTTTTCAACGGGAACACCTTTGTTTTTACCAAAATTGAATACTTCAACACCG
>SKHV01000286.1 GCA_007116765.1 Prolixibacteraceae bacterium
ATATGGACACTTATAAAGGACAGGATTTAGGGCACGATATTTTTTATTTGCTTCCACAATATGCCAAAGTAAGCGATATTGAGTTAAATCATCAATTAAGCAGTAATATTTCGGCCATCGCGTCGCGATTAGGAGTGCGTGTAAATGGTCCTGATGTATTGAACGCAAAACTTAGTGGTGCTCTTGAATTCGATTTTGCAGGTAACCTGCGAACCGACCCCACTATGTTTCGCATTCGTCAAGCTTATTCTTTGTTGACCTGGGAAAAAAGCTCATTGTTAATGGGGCAAACCTGGCATCCTTTTTTTGGAGGGGCAAATATGCCAATAGTGGCAGGCTTAAATACAGGAGCTCCGTTTCATGCTTTTAACCGGTCTCCTATGCTCAGGTATAATTATAGAATAAATAATACACTGGTAACTTTAGCTGCGGTGTCTGAGATGCAATATGCTACTGCTTCAGCCGATAATTATCCAATACCTCGCAACACAAGCAATCATGCTAAACGAAACGGTGTAATTCCTGAGCTGGTAATTACTGCCGATTGGTCGAAAGATGGAAAATACTTTGCAGGTGCAGGTGCTCAGTATAAACGCATTAAGCCACGTATGATCATTGAAAATGCAGTTGGTGATGTTTTCAAAGCCGACGAATTTTTGTCGAGTACTGGTTTTGTGGCTTATACCCGATACAAAGGATCTAAATTTTCTATTTTGGCGAAAGGTTTTTTAGGAGAAAATTTGTCACACCTTGTGATGCCGGGAGGATATGGAGTTGCTACTTATAATGAGCAAACAGGAAAAGAAACATATACTAATTATACTCATTACACTTTGATACTTAGTGCTGTTTACGGAAATGAATTTCAAGCAGGAATTTTTGCAGGATATGGCCAAAATCTTGGTACATCGGAAAATTTGTACGACTTTAACGGAACTACTAAAACCTACGGACTTTTCCTACCCATTCAGGATATGATGCGTATTGCGCCGCATATTGCCTATAATTCAGGTAAAATGAGGTTTGTAGCCGAAGTTGAAACTACTATTGCAAATTATGGGCAGGGCAGTATAGACCTCGAAAATGGGCTATACAACAGTATAGTAGGAGCTACAAACAAGCGTTTTATCATTTCAATGACACATTATTTTTAAAATATTAAATTATTCAATATGCAATTTTGGGAAAAGGAACTGGAAACACTACAGCGAAAAGATTTAGAGAAACTGCAGCTTGAGCGTTTGCGTGCTACCCTTGCACGTGCCTCGCAGTCGGCTTATTACGGAAATCTATATAAGTCAAAAGGAATAATTCCCGAGAGTATTCAGAGTGTGGATGATATCAGGAAATTGCCCTTCACTACAAAACAGGATTTACGCGATAATTTTCCGTATGGCTTATTAGCAACTGATCAGCAAAATGTAATCAGACTGCACAGCTCATCGGGTACAACCGGTAACCCCACTGTGGTATATCACACCAAACATGACATTGATTCGTGGGCAAATCTTATGGCTCGCTCACTTTTTGCTGCCGGTGTGCGCGATACCGATGTGTTCCAGAATATTTGCGGCTATGGATTGTTTACCGGAGGTCTTGGATTTCAATATGGTATTGAGCGTTTGGGCTGTTTGTCAATTCCGGCAGGTGCAGGAAACAGTTTGCGCCAGATAAAACTGATGCAGGATTATGGTACTACCGTTGCACATGCTATACCCAGTTACCTGGGTCGATTGTACGATGTATTTATTGAGAACGGCCTTGATCCACAACGCGACACTAAACTGCATACTTTAGTGATTGGTGCCGAACCTCATACCGAAGCGCAACGTCGCAGAATAGAGGATATGTTTGGTGTAAAAGCTTACAACTCATTTGGACTTTCTGAAATGAACGGCCCGGGTGTTGCTTTTGAATGCACCTATCAAAACGGCTTGCACATTTGGGAAGATGCATTTATTGTGGAAATAGTCAATCCCGATACATTGGAGCCTGTACCCGATGGTGAAGTAGGAGAGTTGGTTATGACTACCCTCGACAGGCATGCCATGCCCGTGATTCGCTACCGTACACGCGACCTTACCCGCATAATTCCCGGAGAGTGTTCCTGTGGCAGAGTACACCGCCGCCTCGATCGCATAACCGGCCGCACCGACGATATGTTCATTATAAAAGGTTGTAACGTTTTTCCAATGCAGGTTGAAGGTATTTTGATGAAAGCTTCCGAAGTATCGTCAGAGTATCGCATAATTCTGGAAACCATTAACGACGTGGATGAAATGATTGTTGAGGTGGAGTTAAACAAGGATTGGTCGGCCGATTTTTGGAAAGAGTATGAAGCCGTAGCAAAAAGACTGGTACATGAAATACGTGACGAAGTGTTAGCCAAACCAATTGTAAAACTGGTGGAGCCCGGCTCAATTCCAAAATCGGAAGGCAAAGCAATTAGGGTAATCGATAAGCGTACTTCAACTGTTGAGCAAGTTATTGTTTCATGCACTTGATTATAGCGGTAAATTTGAACAATGCAGATAAAACCTAAAAATAAAATTATGTTTGGAATAGCTGATCCGGGAATATACTTCGCCTACCTTATGGTGTTTTTATGTATACTATTTGCCGCTTTTTATGGTATTCGTTATTGGAACAAAGGAAACGATGAAGACGAAGAAAGCGTGAAGTCTGATTTAAAATGGGCAAAACGTGATAATAAATTCAAGCGTAAACTAGTAGATTAATAATTTGCATAATTAATAATTGCTCATGCATTTTTGTTTTTTAATGATATAACTAAACCAACTCAAAATGAACACATTTATCTTGGGGCTAATAGTTTTAGTCTACCTTTTAACATTGACTTTTCTTGGAATAAAAGGTTATCGACAAACCAAGTCTGCAAGTGATTATTTATTGGCCGGACGTCAGATTCATCCTTTTGTAATGGCGGTATCATACGGTGCCACTTTTGTTTCTTCAGCTGCTATAATTGGCTTTGGTGGCGTTGCTGCAAACTTTGGTATGGGAGTGATATGGTTGACCTTTTTAAATATGTTTGTAGGGGTGGTGGTTGCCTTTATTTTTTTCGGACGAAAAACCCGAAAAATGGGACATCGGCTCGATGCGCATACTTTTCCTGAGTTTCTAGGAAAGCACTACGGTAGTAAGTCTATTCAAATTTTTGCAGGTGCTGTAATTTTTATCGCAATGCCCTTATATGCCGCAGTTGTATTAAAAGGAGGTGCTGTTTTTATCGAAGAAATATTTGAAATCGATTACAACATAGCCTTACTTATTTTCACCTTAATTATTGCTGCATATGTGATTGGCGGTGGTTTGAAAGGTGTGATGTATACCGACGCTTTACAGGGAACAATCATGTTTGCCAGTATGATCTTTCTTTTGTTATGGACATATAAAACAATAGGAATGGGATTTGGTGAAGCAAATCGTCATCTAACAGAAATGGCATATATGGTCCCCGATAAGTTACAGTCAATAGGCCACCGGGGATGGACTGCTATGCCTGAGTTTGGCTCAAGCTGGTGGTACACGCTTGTAACTTCATTGATTTTGGGTGTTGGAATTGGTGTATTGGCTCAACCTCAGCTTGTAGTTCGATTTATGACCGTTAAGAGTAATAAAGAATTAAACAGAGCCGTGTTTATTGGCTGTTTGTTTATAATGATTACAACCGGAATTATTTACACCGTAGGAGCACTTACAAATATCTATTATATGCAAACCGAAGGTGCAATTGCCGTATCGGTTATAAATGATTTGGACAAGATAATACCAAACTACATAAATGCGGCGATGCCAGCTTGGTTTTCGGCAGTATTTATGTTAACTATTTTATCGGCCAGTATGTCAACCTTAAGCTCACAATTTCATGCTATGGGCTCGTCTATTGGGCGCGATGTAATAGTTTCTGTTTCACACAAAGTAAACTCAACTGCAATTATACGTGGAGGAGTGGCTTTGTCGATTGTGGTAAGCTACATTGTATGCTATACGCTAAGCATGGGGGTTATTGCGCGCGGAACTGCAATTTTCTTTGGTATATGTGCTGCTACCTTTTTGCCGGCTTACTTTTGTTCATTGTATTGGAAGCGAACCACAAGGCAGGCTGCTTTCTGGAGCATGGTTTCCGGCTTTGGTGCAGGATTGTTTGCCCTGATTTTTATGCATCGTGCTGAAGCCTCGGTACTTGGTATAGCAAAAGCTTTGCTGGGAAGGGATGTGTTGATAGAAAAAATGCCCTGGCCTGTTCTTGATCCAATGATTATGGCTTTACCCGTTTCGGTAATTGTGATTGTTGTGGTGACTCTGTCAACTAGTAAGAAAAACATTAGCAAATAGCTATATAATTTTGGGTTTATATCCCGGACAGTGATTATATTTGCACTTGTCCGGGATTTTTTTTTGCTGCTTAAATTATTGATATCCAGAGAGTTTTCTTTAAGTGTTAAAAAAATATATAAAAAAGGTAGGGTGAATCTCCAATTGGTTGTAGTATAAGCAGTAATAACAAAAGACAATATGTTCAGGCATCTAAATTCAAATCATAGCAACGGAACAGACGATTTTACTCTCAATAAGAAAATCGATCAGTCAGTTCGGTACTTTCAGGTTCCGGCCATGAAAAATAAGGCGGATGTCCTGAACACTTTATTGGATAATATCTCAGACAAAGAAACAAAATCACATAAAATTTCACATACCAAATATCGTACACTTTATGTTTCTTTAAGTTCTGTTGCTGCTGTAGGCTTAGTGTTGATTATGCTCTATTTTACTGTAGGGTTCAATAAAATTACAGGAGCAGACAATCAAGCCAATGTTTTTTATCTACCCGATAATTCTCGTGTTATTTTAACTCCCGGTGCCGAAATAAAATATTCGAAGATTTTCTATACTCGAAATGTGAAATTGAGCGGAGAAGCCTATTTTGAAGTGGAAAGCGGAGACGGTTTTTTTGTGAAAACACGTGATGGAAAAGTCTTGGTTTTGGGGACACGGTTTAGTGTAAGTGACGCATCAAACAAATTTATAGTAAGTTGCTTTGAAGGGAAAGTTGGAGTAGATTACACTACGAACAAAATA
>SKHV01000159.1 GCA_007116765.1 Prolixibacteraceae bacterium
AGAAGACATTATAGGCGTTTCCATGCCCGATTTTATACATCCCGATGATAAACTGAGGGTTGCTGCTGAACGGGAAAAAGTAACAAGTTTGCACCCAATTAAAAATTTTGAATATCGAATTATCGATAAAGAGAAAAAAATTAGATGGATTTCGCATTCAGCTGCATTAATAAAAAAGGGTGATGCTTTTAGTGTTTTGAGCACAATTACAAATATCACCGAGCGCAAACAAACCGAGCAAGAACTAATCAAAGCCAAAGAAAAAGCCGAAGAAAGCGAAGAGCGATTCAATCTTGCAATGCGGGCTTCTAACGATGGTTTGTTTGACTGGAATCTGGAAACCAACGAAATATATTACTCGCCGGGTTGGAAAAAAATACTCGGATATGAGGACCATGAGCTTCCAAACGATCTTTCGGTTTGGGAATCCACTACTGACCCGGAAGATGTAAAGAAATCGTGGGCACTTCAACAGATGCTAATTCCTAAGCAAATTGACCGATTTGTGATGGAATTTAAAATGAAGCATAAAGAAGGGCATTGGGTAGATATTCTCTCAAGGGCAGAGGCATTTTTTGATGAAGAAGGTAAAGCCATCAGAATGGTTGGCACCCACACCGATATTACCAAACGTAAAAACACAGAGGAGTATTTACAAAAATTTAAGCAAATTGTATCTTCAACATCCGACGGCATAGCTCTTTTAGACCTAAATTATCGCTACTTAATTATTAATAAAGCCTATGAAAACTTTTCCGCAAAAAAGAAGGACGATTTGATCGGGCTCACTATATCGGAATACCTTGGTGAAGAAGTATTTGAAAAATCCATTAAAGCCAATTTTGACAGGTGCCTGAAAGGAGAATCCATAAAGTTTCAGGATTGGTTTGAATACCCGACTTTAGGCAAACGTTTTATCGAAGTTTCCTATTTTCCTTATATTAATGCGAATGGAATGATAGCTGGTGTTGTGGCAAATTCACGCGACATCACTATGCACAGACAAGCAGAAGAGGCTTTGCGCAAGAGCGAAGCCATAAAAAACGCAATGGTTTCAAATATTGGCGATGTGATAGTCATTATTGACCAAAATGGAATAAACCAATTCAAAAGCCCGAATGTTACCAAATTATTCGGTTGGAAACCCGACGAGCTAATCGGTAATAGTACTTGGGATAATGTGTACCCTGACGATTTAGCAGCTGTACAAAAATTCATTGGCGCAATCGCAACAGAACCCAACGCTACCGGAACAACCGAACTGCGATACAAACGCAAAGACGGCGTTTATGTATGGATAGAAATTAGTGTGACAAATCTTTTACACGACAAGGACATACAAGGATTACTGGGAAACTACCGAGAGATTACCGAACGAAAGCAGATGAAAGCAGCTTTGGAGAAGCAAATTTTAGCGCTTACCCAGCCACTGGATAAACCCGAAGGAATTGGCTTTGAAGAATTGTTTAACATTGCTGATATACAACGTTTACAGGATGAATTTTCCTTAGCAACAAATGTAGCTTCAATCATTACGAATCCCAACGGAACCCCCATTACAAAACCTTCCAATTTCTCCCGCTTATGCAGTGAGATAATCCGCAAAACAGAAATCGGGTGTGCCAATTGTTTCAAGTCTGATGCTGCGCTTGGGCAACCAAACTCCGAAGGGCCTACTGTGCAGCCTTGTTTGAGCGGCGGACTATGGGATGCCGGAGCTGCTATTCATGTGGGCAATCGCCATATCGCAAACTGGATGATTGGACAGGTACGCGACGAAGAGCAAAGCGAAGAAAAGATACGAGAATATGCCGCGCTTATTGGTGCAGACCAAGACGATGCAGTAGCCGCATTTCGAGAACTCCCGTCTATGTCGCGCCAACAGTTTGAGCAGGTAGCCAAAACATTGTTTACCCTTGCCAACATATTTTCAAACACGGCTTATCAGAATGTGCAGCAAGCAAGATTCATTACCGAACGCAAGCAGGCGGAAGAAAAAGAAAAGGAACTTCTGAAAAAATTCGAGCTTATTAGCCTGCATTTGCCGGGTGTTATTTACCAATTCAGGCTTCGTACCGATGGCACTTTCCATTTCCCCTATGCCAGTCACGGCATTTACGAGATTTACGGAGTGCATCCCAAAGATGTTGAGCACGATGCTGCAAATGCGTTTAAAGCCATTCACCCTAATGATTTGGAGCAGGTAAGTGCATCGATCAATCGTTCAGCCCAGACCCTTACTCCATGGCACGACATCTATCGCGTTAACCACCCCTCGGGAGAAACTATTTGGGTAGAAGGGAATTCCACACCTAAGAAACTGGAGGATGGAAGCATAATTTGGCATGGATTTATTCACGACATAACCATTCGCAAAATAGTTGAGAAAGAACTAAAAGTAGCCAAAGAAAAAGCCGAACGCAACGAACAAGAATTATTAAAGGCTCAGGGAATAGCTCATGTTGGAAGTTGGTATCTTAATATAGAAACAAATGAGGTAACGTGGACCGAAGAATTGTATAAAATGTATGGTTTTGACCCAACGCAGCCTGTGCCGCCCTACACTGAACACATGAAATTGTTTACTCCCGAAAGTTGGGAAATTTTATCTACATCGTTGGCAAAAACACGAGAAACCGGAATGCCTTATGAACTTGAGCTTAAAACTATACGAAAAGATAAAAGCAATGGGTGGATGTGGGTGCGTGGCGAAGCCGTTTTAGATGAAAGCAACAAAATAATAGGATTATGGGGAGCGGCACAAGACATTACCGAACACAAGCAGGCAGAGGACAAACTCCGCAAACTTTCACAAGCTGTTGAACAAAGCCCTGCCAGCGTAGTGATTACCAACCCCAAAGGCATCATCGAATATGTGAACGCAAAGTTTACCGAGGTTACAGGCTATACCGCCAAAGAAGCTATTGGCCAAAAACCAAGTATTCTCAAGTCGGGCAAACATTCAGTCGGGTTGTACAAAGAGCTCTGGGAAACCATATCCTCGGGCAAAGAGTGGAAGGGCGAATTACACAACAAAAAGAAAAACGGCGAATTGTACTGGGAGTCTGCCCTTATATCACCCATTTTAAACGAGAACAGTGTAATCATAAATTATCTTGCGGTAAAAAAAGATGTTACAGACCTAAAGCAGGCAGAGAAAAACTTCAGGCACTCAATTGACCAGTCGCCCTTAGGCATCAGAATTGTAAACCAAAAAGGAAATACCATTTATGCCAACCTGGCTTTTCTCAATATATACGATTTCTCCTCGTTGGCTGAATATGTCAATACTCCGGCAAAAAAACGGTACACCCATGAAAGCTACAAAGAACATTTGGAAAGAAAAAAAATCAGGAATGAAGGCAAAGAAGTTGCCGATTACGAAATCAGTATTCGGCGGAGTAATGGAGAAATAAGGCATGTTAAAATTTGGCGGAAAGAAGTAATTTGGAACAAAGAGAAGCATTTTCAAGTTATAAACCAAGATATTACAGAATACAAAACACTCTACAACGACTTATTACTTGCCAAAGAAAAAGCCGAAGAAAGCGACCGCCTAAAATCTGCTTTCCTTGCCAATATGAGCCACGAAATACGGACACCCATGAACGGCATACTGGGTTTTATGGAGTTATTACAAGAGCCTGATTTGAAAGAAGAAACAAAAAACAACTATATCGGAATTGTGAGCAAAAGCGGGCATCGTTTATTGAATACGATTAACGATATTATCGAAATATCGAAAATTGATGCCCAACAAGTTAAAGTTGAACAAACACGTTTTTGTATGGTTGGCTTACTGAAAGAACTGAGCGAATTTTTCCAACCCGAAGCCATGGCTAAGGGTATAAAACTGCAAGCAAAGTTGCCTGAACAAGCTATTGAAATATTATTGGACAAGGCAAAGCTCGAATCGGTATTTACAAACCTGATTAAAAACGCAATTAAATTTACCCCTTCCGGCGAAATCAATGTGGGATTAGAACACAACAATGGCTGCTTAACCGTTTATGTGAGCGATACAGGAGTTGGCATTGCTGCAGAAAAAATCGAGACACTATTTCAACGCTTTATTCAGGGCGAGACAAACTCAACCCGCAGGTTCGAAGGGAGCGGGCTTGGATTAAGCATTACCAAAGAATACGTGAACCTGCTGAACGGCAAAATATGGGTCGAGTCGGAAGTCAACAAAGGCAGTGTTTTCTATGTAGAATTTCCAAAACCGGAACTAATTGATTAGCCCGATGCTTAAATTAAAGCTTACGAAAAGAACCGAATGTGTGCGGCTTACTTGGGCAGGAAGGTTGGTGGTTTTACTGGCAATGCTTGTTATTGTGGTTGTTGTTGGTCGCATTCTGCCCTATTTCCTTAGCCCCAACAAACCCGTTAATGGCCAAATTCTGGTGCTCGACGGACAAATACCCGATTATGCCATTGAGCGGGCCATTGAAATTTTCAACAAGGGAAACTACGAACTTATTGTAACAACAGGAAGCCAAATATCTGAAGGCTATCATGTTTCTACGTACAAAACCATGGCCGATTTGTCGAGGGGCACTTTTCTGGCACTGGGTTTCGATTCCACAAAAGTTATTGCCCTGCCTACCAAATTTGTTGAGCGCAGCCGCACTTTCAACTCGGCCAACACCTTACACCAATGGCTAATTGAAAACAGGCCAGATATCGAATCCATCGATGTTTTGGCCATTGGCTGCCACGCCCGGCGCAGTTGGTTTCTTTTCGACAAAGCCAACGGCAAGCATGTTCAGGTAGGCATTATCTCAACCCCGCACCGAGGCTTCGATATCGACAAATGGTGGAAAAACAGCATCGGCACCCGCATTGTGCTTAGCGAAACCATTGCGTACTTTTTTGTAAAAATCAGCACCTGAGCATTTACTTTTCAACCCCATGTGCCGTGTGAATAAATTTCTTGTTGGCTCCCTTTAGTTTGAAAAGCGATAACAGCATAATAAAAAAGGCTTTAGGTAAAGTGAACAATGCGTTGAGTGTTTTCAGGTTATAAAACTTGAGCGGAACAGAAACCACAAAGGCCAAATAAACCACC
>SKHV01000327.1 GCA_007116765.1 Prolixibacteraceae bacterium
CAGAGGTTATCGAAAAATATCTTTATTAGGGCACTAAGCAATAAGCGTAAACAGCTAATGACTCATCGTGAGTTTTAAGAAGAAAATAAGGACATCACAGGCAAATAGCTTCATTGCACGCAACTTCATAATAACCTGCTTACGTTCCGTAAATATAATTAGTTGCATAATGCGTGACACCTGCCGGCAGGCATGCGCAATTAATTATATTTTGCTTTTACCTCCTGGTGATTTTTCGATATATCTCTTTCAACTCTTTAATCGTTTCAGGCTTCAGTGTGCTTGAATAAAAAGCGTTGACCTATACCAGTTTATCTTTCAATAAGATTCCTTTTTCAGTTAATCTGTATTTTTGTTTACTACTGTTTGGTTTTTCAGGGATAGTCAACTCTATTAATTCCTCATCTAAAGCTGATTGGAGGTAATTTTTCCTGAAATTTTCTCTATCTGATAATTTTAATTTGTCTTGTAAATCCTGACGCGTATGCTCTTTTGTAAATGTTTTTAATAATTCTTCAACTTGCGGGGTAACTTGCGGGGTAACTTGCATGGAAAGTTTCTCTGATGCAGGAAAAGTCATGCGTAAAAAGTTCTCTGAAAACTTGAAACAATCCTTGTTATATGCTTGTAAAATACGTGGCACTCCGGAACCTAATTGCTCAACCATTCCCAAGTCTTTATAAACGCGCATAAGTTCTTTATTACGTGGTAAGGATAAACCATCGAAAAAATCTTCCTGAGTCATTCCTTCGAATAACCCACCATAGCTGGTAATTTCCAGTCTGTCGGAAAATATTTCAAATTTTGGTGGAATTTTATGAATTCATCATGCTAACCACACCTAAAGTGAGTCCTTTAATTTCGGCCAGGTTTTTCATACGGCCATAAAGGCTGTAACCGGGATAGTTTTCTTTGCCAACATCGTCGAGTATTTGGTGGCCGTGGTCGGGGCGCACAGGCAGTATCCAGGGCTTCCCGGTTTCGGCATAGCGGCGTTTCCCCTCCTTTACCAACTCTTTCACTACTCCAATCATGTCCACATCGCCTTCAAAAAAGGTGTCTTCCTGAAAGTTGAGGCCTTCGTCGCGGATTACGTTGCGCAAATGCACAAAATGGATATGCGGTGCCATTTCGGCTGCTATTTTTGTAAGGTCGTTAAAGTGCCCTACGCCCAGCGAACCGGTACACAGCGTAACACCATTCGAAGGAGAAGGTATCATTTCGGTGATTTCCTTCAAGTCGTTACAGGTACTTACAACACGTGGCAAGCCCAACAGGTTCCACGGCGGATCGTCGGGATGAATGGCCATTTTCACACCCACCTCTTCGGCCACGGGCACTATCTGGTTCAGAAAAAAGCTCAAGTGACTTTTCAGCTTAGTGCGGTCAATGCCTTCGTAGCTTTTCAGCATTTCTTTGAAAGCTTCGGGCGTATAGGTTTCCATAGAGCCGGGCAAACCGTACAAAATGGTGTCCTGCAGTTCCTTCTTCTGTTCGTCGTTAAGCGATCTGAAGTAGGCCTCGGCTTGTTGAAGCACTTCGGGTTTATAATCGGCTTTGGCATTGCTGCGCTTGAGCATAAAAATGTCGAAAGCTGCAAAAATATGAAGGTGAAAACCCGAAGTGTAAGTACCATCGTCGAAATAATGCTTCAGGTTGGTACGCGACCAGTCGAGTATGGGCATAAAATTGTAGCACACCGTGTCGATTCCGCATTGGGCAAGGTTACGCAAGGAAATTTTGTAGTTTTCGATATGCTGCAAGTAATTGCCGCTTTTTTTCTTGATGTCTTCGCTCACCGGGAGGCTTTCCACTACTACCCATTTGAGTCCGGCAGCTTCAATCATTTTTTTACGTTCGAGAATTTTCTCCACGCTCCATACATCGCCCACCGTTATTTGGTGCAGTGCGTTCACTACACCCGATGCACCGGCCTGGCGCACTTGGTTTAAGGTAATGCGGTCGTTGGGGCCAAACCAGCGCCATGAATAGAGGAAGGAGATACCCCCCTTAACCCCTAAATCTCCGCCAGCTGGCGGAGTGTTTTTAGGGGCTACGTTATTGTTATTTTTTTTCATTTAATAAATCTACGTTTAAAGGCTAAAAGCTTCAAGTTTGGTAGTAACCCAAAGTCCCCCTAAACTTTGGGGGCAGGGGGTGGATTCTAAACCCCGCTAAACGAGCTGAAACCACCATCAACAGGCATAACAATACCTGTAACAAACGATGCGGCTTTGTCGCTGGCCAGGAACAATACCGCTCCAACCAATTCGTGTGCAAGACCAAACCTGCCCATGGGCGTTTTATTAATTACCTGATTTCCCCGTTCGGTATAACTACCGTCGGGGCTGGTGAGCAGTGCACGGTTTTGATTACCGATAAAGAAACCGGGTGCAATAGCATTCACCCTTACCGAACCTTCGAATTTCATAGCCAGTTCCATGGCCATCCACGAGGTAAAGTTCGATACGGCCGCTTTAGCTGCCGAGTATCCCAATACGCGTGTAATCGACTGCATGGCAGCCATTGACGATATGTTGATGATGTTGCCCGAACGCTGCTTGGCCATTACCTCGCCAAAAACCATCGAAGGCAGCACCGTACCGTTATAGTTCAGTGTGGTTACCTTGTTCAGATCGTTTACATCTAAATCGAAAACTGTTTGACCAGGTGCTATGGTAGCACCGGGCATGTTGCCTCCGGCAGCATTCAAAAGAATATCCACTTTCCCGAATTGAGCCAACACTTCGTCGCGAGTTGCTTTTAAAGCTTCTATATCGAGCACGTTTGTCTTTAATCCAACAGCTGTCCCACCCTGCTCCTCAATACGTTTTGCAGCTTCTTTCGCAGCTTCTTCATTAATGTCGAGAAACACGATTTTAACTCCGGCTTTCGATAAGCCTCCTCCAATTTCAGAAGCCAGTACACCACCTCCACCGGTAATCACGGCTACTTTTCCTTCTAATTCAAATAACTGATCTAAATAACTCATAAACTTTTTATGTTTGGAAAAAAGCCGGGTTAAATACCCGGCACAAATCTAAGTTGCTTGTTTTCGTAATATTCTAAATCATTTTCGGGTTTTTCAAAGCCATCGGGTATGGGCATTTTCGAAAACTGTTGGAAATACAGCACGCACGAGTTTCTCCACCAAATAGCATCTTGGCGTTGCATTTCGAGCAATTGTTTAACGTGCTTAAAACGTTGTGCATCGATATAAGGTTCAACCGAATTCCACTTCTCCTGCATCCAGGTAACCGATTCGGCTCCGGTGTAATACTTGTGCACCATTTCGTTCCACAATGTTCGCCCCGATTTCATTTCATGATTCCAGGGTAAATGGTGAAACCAAAGCAGGAATTTCTCGGGAACATCTTCAACCGAGTTGTAAATACTGCGCAGCGGCTCGGGGTATTGACCAACCGAGTTGCTACCACTTTCGGAACGGTCAAAACCAACACCTTCTTCTGAAGCATTGTGGTAATATACTGAAGTCCAGTCGGGTCGGCGGCCTGAAACCCACGGGCCGGGGCCATAATGATGACTGGCTGCCATAATATGGTGCAGCCCTATTGGGGTACGGTAATTCACGCCAATTTCGCGCGATTCCATCATCATTTCCACAATCGGCTCTATTACTGCCGGCTTGTTAGAGAAGGTCATCCTTACCCATTCATCGGCAATAAGCTCGGCACTGAGCGTATGATCCCACGCCAGACGTCCGTAAGCAAACCAGTTCGATTGTCCGAACAAATGCCCGGTCCAGTTACGGTCGGTGCCAATATTTGCCACACCCGAAATTGCAGTAGTAGGGTAGTTATGCAAAGTTCCGTCTAATACTTTCGAAACATAAGAGCCTTCGCCCTGAACGTGGGTATCGGTGTCGAGTGTTTCTTTGTAGAGGGGTGCTAAATAAGTAAGGTGAATGGCATGACCAAAATATTCCTGGGTTATTTGGAACTCCATCATCAGCGGTGTGTTTGGCATAGCACCAAACATTGGGTGGTAGGGTTCGCGAGGCTGAAAATCGATGGGGCCGTTTTTCACCTGAATAAGTACATTGTCTTTGAAAGTTCCGTCGAGGGGTACAAATTCGTTGTAAGCCTGTAAAGCTCTGTCAACCGGCACTTCGTGGCTGTAAACAAAAGCTCGCCACATTACAATGCCACCGTGGGGTTCGAGGGCTTCTGCCAACATATTGGCGCCTTCGCCGTGTGTGCGGTTATAGTTATGTGGGCCGGGCTGTCCTTCCGAGTCGGCTTTTACCACAAAACCTCCAAAATCGGGTATTTTTTTGTATATGTTGTTGGCAATTTCTTTCCAAAACTCTTTCACCTCACTGTTTAGTGGGTCGGCAGTTTCGAGACCTCCAATTTCGATTGGTGCGCTAAAGCGGGCTGTGAGGTAAACCTTAATTCCGTATGGGCGGAATAAATCGGCCAATGCTGCGGCTTTGTCAATGTATTCGTCGGTAAGCACCAGAGCGTTGGCATTTACGTTGGTAAGCACTGTTCCGTTAATTCCAACTGAAGCGTTGGCACGGGCGTAGTCGTGGTATTGTGGGTAAATGTAGCGGGGAAGTTTGTGCCAGTCCCAAATCGAGAAACCGGCATATCCGCGCTCCACTGTTCGGTCGAGGTTGTCCCAGTGGTTCAACACGCGGTGCATGTGTTTTGGCGACTCCACTATGTCGAGGTCGCTTATGTTTTGCAGTGTTTGGATCAGCCTTATAAAATGGAAAGTTCCGTAAAGTGCTCCCACATCGGTGTTTGATGCAATTACAATTACATTACGATTTCCTATTCGACTGTTCTTGATTGTATAGGCATCTTTTGCCAGGCTGTTCAGTTTCTCATTCAAGCCAAGCGAATTAATCTCTGAAGAAGTTTCAGGAGTACCTATCAACAAAGCCTGCCTGTTCCATGTATCGCTTATCGAAATATTGGTCGAGAGCATTTCACCCAGGGCATGTTCGAGTTCTTGTTTTATCACATTTGCAGTTTCAGACTCACCTGTAACTGTGATGCTGCCAAATTTTTTGGCCATAGAACGTTGTATCCTAACATCTTCTAGTGGCTTATACCTTAGCCATAAATCGTAACCATCTTCCGCCAAAACAGGTAGTGCGGAAAAAATGACAATAAAAAGGAACAAAATTTTGAATCGTTTCATGTCTCTGTTGTTTATAAATTCATTATTTAACTATGTATTATTCAATTTATGTGAAGAAGCCCGAATAATAAGATACGCGTTCAGCTCCACCTTACGTGCATACTCAATGTTACTTTCGCCATTAAGATAATCAATTAGACTTTTAGCGGCAAGCATACCGGCTTCGCGCCCCGGGTAATTTACAGTGGTCAATTGTGGTGAAACAATGGTAGATACTACATCGTTGTTAAAGCCCACGAATGCGATTTGTCCGGGCACATCAAAACCATATTCAATCAATGCATTCATACAACCCACGGCGGCCATGTCGTTCGCCACAAAAATACCATCGGGATTAAATTTATTCTCCACTATTATTTTGGCAGAATTTTGCCCTCCCAGCAACGAAAGCGAATCGATGTAAAGTACCTCTCCATTACAATCAGGACATTCATCAATGGCCTTCATAAATCCTTTCATTCGGTCAACATAAACATTTAACGAGGATTTGATAGTTACATGAAGTAAATTACGACATCCTTGTTCAATTAAATGCTTACTTGCTATGTACGATGCTTTACAGTTATCGATTACAAAACAAACATTATCGCTGTCATCGGGTACACGATCGAAAAAAACAACGGGAACATTTTTCTGCTTAAACCTTTCGAAATAGCTCAAATCGCTTTCTTCAATAGTAAGCGATGCAATTATGCCATCAACACGGTTATTGTACATGGTGCTTGTGTTTTGCTCTTCTCTAATCACCGACTCGTGCGACTGGCTAATAATCACATTGTAACCTTTGTTGTTGGCCACCTCTTCCATTCCGGCTAAACACGCTGACATGAAGTTGCTGTCGAGGCGTGGCACTATTATTCCTATTGTGTTGGTGCGCTTTGTTCGGAGATTACTGGCGAAGGCATTGCTCCGGTATCCCATCTCTTCGGCACAACGAAGTACTCGCTTTCGGGTATCTTCATTGATTACTGTTTTATTTTTCAATGCCCGGCTAACAGTCGAAGCAGAAAGATTCAACGTTTTAGCTATATCGTAAATGGTTACCTCTTTTTTCAATTAATTATGTTATTTAAGAATATATTCGAGCACAAATATAATTGAAACTCACGAAAACATGCAACCGATTGCAGAAACTTTTCTATTTTTGTTGTAATAAAAATAAAATGTAAAGTTTAGACAAGTTTGAACGAATAAATGCTGAAATAAAATTGTTTTTTCCTGTTAATAGAAACATTATTGCCTATTTTTACCTGCGGGAAGTTGAATCTTTAATCCAAAATATGCACATGAGAAGGTTGGAATTAGCTATATTTTTTATTATTCTGAGTATAAATTTATATGCCAATACCGGAACAGAATTATATTCGAACCTTCGCTTCAATTCTTTTTCCACACATGAGGGTTTATCTCAATCGTCGGTTTTATCTATAACTCAGGATCACAACGGGTTCATTTGGATGGGAACCAAAAATGGTCTTAACCGTTTCGATGGTTATAACTTTCAGACTTACAAAAACCAGATTCGTGATTCGTCATCTGTTTCGAACAACGAGATTATTTTTCTTAACAGCGATTCGAACGGGAATATATTCATTGGCACACGAGGAGGTGGGTTAAATCTATATCTCAAAGATGAAAATCGGTTTATTCGCTACCCCGATACAAAAACCCCCGACGGTACGGTAACTTCGGTATACGAATGCCCCGGAGGAGAAATATGGGTTGGTACATCGGAAGGACTGCTGCACGGAATACCAATGCCCGAAAATGACTACGCATATCGTTTTACAAATGTATCGCATAAAGCGGTTTACTACAATGAAAACGAAAGAATAATGCCTTTCAATTCTGCCGCACTTTCGGTGGTAAGCATCTTTCAGTTTGCCAATAATCATTTTCTTATAGGAACTTTTCAGGGGCTCTTTATTTTTGATCAAAAAGAAATGACCTTCTCAAAGGTTGACATCGGAGAGCATAACTTCTCAAAAATTAACGCGATAAAAAGCGATCCTGATAACAACATTTGGATTGCTGGTTCCGAAGGCCTTGTTTGCCTTAGTTTGGATAACGAAGAGATAGGGGCAATAATCTATAACTCATTGCAAAGCAATGAATGGAATAAATTGAACACAAATTGGGTTGAAACTCTGTTGTTCGATTTCAATGGAAACCTTTGGGCCGGAACAAGAGGTGCAGGCGTTGTCATGCTCACACCCGAAGGCAGCATATCGAATTACTCAAATGACATTACGCTATCGAACCGTGTGGGCGACAATATCATCAACTCAATGATGATAGACGATGCAGGCATTTTATGGATAGGCACTGAAAGCCGCGGTGTGGTTACTCTCGATTTGCACCGTAAACGATTCAACCACCTAGAAAACAACAGTGAAACAGGGCGAAACCTTACTTCGAATCTGGTAACTGCAATTGCCGGAAATGGCAACAGCATATGGGTTGGCACGGCTTACAACGGATTGGATCACTTGCATTTCAACAACGACAACACCATTACCACACAACATTTCAACCAAATACCCAGCGGCTACAATTCTCAGTCAAGCGAAATTATTTCTTTGCTTTTAGACCACGATAATACCATGTGGATTGGCACAGCATCAAACAACCTTGTAAGGTATAAACCCGGAGAAGGTTTTGGTTATATTCCAATCGGTGCATTTGCATTTTCCCTACATCAGGATAGAGGAAATACTATTTGGGTGGGTACCTGGGGCAACGGACTTGCGTATTTGAATGATACTACAAACGAAGTAATAAATATCTCAAGCACACCTCCCGAGCCTCGATCAATAAGTGGCGATATTATTCTTTCGATGTTCGACGATAATCGGGGTAACTTTTGGATAGGAACAAAAGGACGCGGACTAAATGTGATTCCCCTTGAACAACTAAAAAACGGATACAAGCACTTCGTATCGTTCGAAAAGAACGACAACCTGCTGCACAACGACATTTACTGCATTTTTCAGGACTCTGATGATGTATTGTGGATAGGTACCGGAGGTGGATTGAGTAAACTGGATTTATATTCCAACCCTCAAGCAATTACAGAATTGTACAATGGCAATGCTAATTTTGTGACTTATACTGAAGACGACGGGCTTCCGGCAAACTTAATTTACGGGATAGTGGAAGACCAAAAAGGAAACCTTTGGATTAGCACAACCAAAGGACTATCAAAATTTGACCGCCAAAATAATACCTTTCAAAATTACAGTGCAAACGATGGTCTTCAAAGTAACGAGTTTCATTCCAATGCCTTCTATGCTTCACCAAACAACATGTTGTTTTTCGGCGGAGTTAACGGACTGTCGTTTTTTAATCCCGAAGAAATTCAACCCGATGAGCGCCCGCTTGAAGTAGTCCTTTCGGGACTAAAAGTTGCCAATATGCCGGTGAAACCACTCGAAAAAGTGAAAGGAAAAATAATACTAAATACAGATATTTCCAATGCCGAAAAAATTACACTCAATCATAAACACAAGGATTTTTCCATTGAATTTTCGGCATTACATTTCAATTACCTGCAAGGGGTAACCTACGCATACCGATTGCTTGGGTTCCACGACGAATGGCGCTACTTACCAGGCAACGAACATTCAGTATCGTACACCAACCTTTGGGAAGGCGAATACCTGCTGCAAATAAAAGCAACAAATAACGACGGAATTTGGAATGAAAACCCCCGTGAACTAAAAATTAAAGTACTTCCTCCCTATTGGCGTTCGCTCTGGTTTTATGCAATTTATGTTGTAGTATTAATTTTGGGTCTTCTGCTTTTCAGGCGATACACACTCATTGGTGTAGCCGAAAAGAACAAGCTGCTCATTGAACACATTGAACGTAACAGCCTGATAGAAAATACCGAGGCAAAAATGAGGTTCTTCACCAATATTTCGCACGAAATAAGAACACCCTTAACCCTAATCAGCAACCCGCTCGACGAGGTAATTAACAACACTGCCATTGACGAAAAATCGAGAAGCAATTTACAACTGGTGGCTAAAAACGTGAATCGCTTACTTCATTTAACCAACCAGTTGTTGCAACTGCGCCGTATCGACAAAGGTGGTGTCGATCCTAATTACTCAAAAGTTAACTTGGCCGTCTTTGTGAAAGAAATTATCAGCTACTTTTTGCAAAAAGCACTGAACAAGGAAATTACCTTAAGCTTCCATTCCGATATTGAAGCAGAAGATGAAATATGGATAGATCCCGAATTAATCACCACTGCAGTATACAATCTAATTTCAAATGCCTATAAATTTACACCTTCCAAAGGCCATATCAATATAAAAATTCACAAAGAAGCCGAAACGTTATCACGCTTCGACAAGCTGAAAGGTAAAAAAGCCGATAATAAAAAATGGTATTGTATTGAAGTAAGTGATACAGGAATTGGCATTCCGGCTGAGGACATTCCCAATATTTTTCACCGCTTCTATCAAAGTAAAAATAAAAAATCGCGTGAAACTGCCGGCTCAGGTATTGGTCTTTCAATTGTAAAAGAATACATTGACCTCCATCAGGGTAAAATTGAAACCAAAAGTAAAATTAACGAAGGCACTACCTTCAAAATTATGCTCCCATCGGGTAATGAACACGTGAAAAACAAAAATATATCCAAAAACAATGAAGATTACTCACAACTGAACACTGTAAAAAGGATCGAATCCGAAGCTCAGGAACAAATCGTTCAGGCTGTGAATCCCAAAAACCTGCCTGTAATTTTACTTGTTGAAGACGATGACGACCTCAACAAATACATTGCACAAAGCCTATCAGAAAATTACATTATACACACGGCGAATAATGGTAAAAGAGGAATTGAAAAGGCATACCAAATTAAACCAGATCTTATTATTTCGGATATAATGATGCCCGAAACCGATGGCTTAGTACTTTGCAACGAACTGAAAAACAACGAAGAAACACAACACATCCCCATTATACTACTTACCGCAAAAGCTTCAGACGAAAACAAAATTGATGGCTACCAAAGCGGAGCCGACCTTTATGTGAGTAAACCATTCCGTAACGAAGTACTCAAATCGCAAATAGAACAATTACTCAAAACCCGTAAAATACTATCAGAGGTATTCAGTAAACAAATTTTCCTAAAACCCCGCGACATTATCATTTCGTCGGCCGATGAAAAGTTCCTTACCCGAATGAACGACATTATTGATAAAAACCTTGCCGACCCGAACTTTGATGTAGCAGCTATGGTGGAGCACATGAACCAAAGCCACTCAACCGTACTGAAAAAAATAAAAATCCTCACGGGCATGTCGTTGGTTGAATTTGTAAAAACACACCGACTCAAGCGGGCAGCGCAAATTCTTGAAAAAGACAGCTTTCAGGTGGCCGAGGTAGCTTATTTAGTGGGCTTTAGCGACCCTAAGTATTTCAGCAAATGCTTCAGCAAAGAATTTGGCAAAACCCCTACCGAATATGTGCACGAAAACAGGAAAAGCAAGAAATAAGCAAAATATCGAATTCAAGTAAGCAAATCACAAAATAAATTCTTTTCAAAAAATACAACATTACAAAAGAGCTGTATATATATTAAATCAATAATGAAATTTTTTCTTGAATTCCCGTGGAGTGCATTGGTTTATTTTTCGGAAAGCTGCATTAAACCGGTTTATTGAATTAAAACCACATTCAAAAGCAATGTCGGTAATTTGTTTGTCAGTAGTAATTAATTTTCGCTGTGCATGTAATATTCTTTCCTGAATTATGTATTCGGTAATTGTTGTATCAAAAGCTTTTTTAAATATCACATTGGCATAATCCGGATGTAAGCCAATGTTCTTTCCAATTTCTGACATATTTAGGGGATTCATATAATTTTGAGCAATATACAAAGCAATCTGCTCTACTTTGTTAATATCTCCTTTTTGTATTTGCAAGCGCTCACTCTGTTTTATAGCCAACTCCCTGTCCGCCAACCTTAATAACCTTGCACGCATTTCAAATATAGTAGCTTCCGGATTTTTATTTTCAGAAAGATCGTTCAACCAACTCTCAAAAAGATATTTATCATACACTGATATTTCTTGCGAATCTTCGATAAAAACTTCGCATTTGAGAATTCTTTCGATAAAAGAAGCAGGCATCTTCCATTCCAGAAACAATGTTAAAGGTATGGTACACACGAAATAAGGAGTAGTGCCTGTGTATTCAATAATCTGATGTGGAACAAGTCCCCAAAAAAGAGAAAGGCATTTTTTGGGTATAGTTATTTTTGACCCTTGAAAAAGATATGTTATGCTTCCACTCATACAATAGTTTATCTCAATTTCATTGTGCCTGTCGGGCTTCCTCATTAAATCGGGCATCCACAATTCGCAGGTTAAACCGTATGGTCTGAATTCGCTTCGTGTTTCATCAAACGTATATAATTTCTCGGAATTCGACATGTTTATCTAATAATCAGATTAGTTTTCCCAATATATCGATGCTAAATTTACATTTTTATTATTAGAAATACAGCATAGTTGGCAACAAGTGTAAGAAAGAGACACAAGCAACTTTGACTTTGACAATAAATTGAGAAAAGTAATTACTATAGGACTAATAATTATTGCGACATTTATCTCGCTTTATTTAATTTGCTTACCTGCATTACAACAATAATATAAATGAACATGAGAATTATTGTAAATTTTTATCATGTACTTATATCCAATAAAATCAAAAAAAATGAATAAAAAAGTATTTTTCACATTGGCCGGTTTCCTTTTACTGGCATTACTTTCAGGACATAAGGTCAATGACCTCACAAAAACCGACCACCGGGGTAATCCTACAATAAAAACTTCACCGGGACTGACTGATGACTTGCGTATGTGGGATCATGGCAAGTTGCAAGTTAGTCCAAACAGCCGGTACCTAAAACATGCAGATGGCACCCCATTCCTTTGGATTGGTGACACCGCATGGGAACTCTTTTATCGTCTTCGGTCGTCTGATCCCGATGGCCATGACATTGAGGGATATTTCCAAGACAGGAAAAATAAGGGATTTACCGTAATACAGGCAGTTCTGGTCGATGAGATTGACTACAAAACAGGAAGGGGATGCGCTGAGAACGGCAGCATGCCGTTTGTTAACATGGATCCGAAAAAAAGGGTGGAGGCTTACTGGAAGTGGGTTGATCATGTAGTTGAGAGAGCCCGGGAACATGGTTTGTACATGTGCGTGCTTCCATGTTGGGGTAACTGGGTGAACGATCAGGCTATTTTCAATACAGACAATGCATATGATTACGGTCAATTTCTTGGTGCGAGGTTCAGGAACAGTCCAAATATTATATGGATGCTTGGAGGTGACCGGCGTGTCAACGAGAACCAGAAAGCAATATGGAACAGCATGGCTGCAGGTATAAAAAGCGAGATTGGCAATAATCAGCTCATGACTTTCCATCCCGCAGGAGCAAGATCAAGCTCAATGGATTTTCATGACGAGCCCTGGCTGGATTTTAATAACTATCAGAGTGGCCATCAAAAAGATGAACATAATACATGGAATCTGGCCATTACGGATTGGGACAAAACTCATGCAAAGCCGACCATGAACAGTGAGCCCGGCTATGAAGGCATAGTAGAAAAATTCTGGGAAAGTTGTGATAATCCAAGGTATACAGATTATGATGTCAGAAAGGATGCTTATCGTTCGTTGCTGGCCGGAGGTTTTGGACATACTTATGGCCATAGCAGTATTTGGCAAATGCTGAGACCTGGTGATACTCCTATAGCATGTTCCGACTCGGATGTCAGATGGTATGATGCCATCCACTGGGTCGGGTCATCACAGATGACACATGTTGGCAATCTGC
Source organism: Prolixibacteraceae bacterium (assembly GCA_007116765.1). GTDB lineage: Bacteria > Bacteroidota > Bacteroidia > Bacteroidales > Prolixibacteraceae > Roseimarinus. The sequence continues at coordinate 13,040 of SKHV01000327.1, forward strand.
TCAAATCCAGGCCTGTCAATCGATGGAGAGATGAGTCGCTTGTGATTGAAGGGATGGGTTCAGGAAGAGAGCGTATGGGAGCCTCAAGGGGAGACGACTTTGCCTTCATTTACTTTCCTGCCTCGATGACAAGGACAATCCAGCTGGATAAGATAAGTGGCCGCAGGGTTAATTGCTTCTGGCACAATACCCGGACGGGTGAGAATATCCGTATAGGAACCTACAGGAACACCGGCACCAGAACCTTCACTACTCCCGACGACCTTGACTGGCTTCTTGTGATAGACAATGCTGCTGCAAGATATGCGCCCCCCGGCAAGTCCGATATCTGGTATGATTAGGGATATGGAATATATTTGGCTCAAATCTGACAACAGTTCGTTGTTTACTTGCCTGATGTCGCTAGCGTTATTCTCAATGTTTCCTCTGCATAGGGTTCTCTTGAACTTCAGAGACTTGATATTAACAATAGTAGTTGGGGAAAATCAATGAGTAAAATTTGAAAAATGAAAAACAAAAAATATTAATACTATATAATTGACAAACAGCTAGATATGAAAGAACACCAGTTGCCAACAGCGTATATAATTAAGTGCGGTTTCGGTTCGGATAATCAACATTATCACCCGCTTCAACCTCGGTGCTTTTCGACAGGAAAGTGCCACGCAATCCGCCCCTAATCATATACGCGGAACGATATACATAAAGAAATATTTACAACTATGGTAAAACTTAATTTCAATGCAAGAATTGTGCTACTGCTGACCATCGTTTTAATGGCTATGTCCTGTGAATCTACAGGTAGCACCAACGATAACATTCGTCCGTACACCAACAATCCGTATTATTGGCAATACAAGGGTGAGCCCGTTTTACTGCTGGGCGGAACCTGGCAGGATAATCTTTTCAATCATCCTGTTGGACTTGAAAGGCATCTTGACCTACTTGTTGAAAATGGAGGGAATTACGTGCGCAATACTATGAGCCATCGCAACACGGGCAATGTGTTTGCTTATGCTCAAAGCAATGGAAAATTCGATCTGGATAAGCCTAACGAAGAATATTGGCAGCGTTTTGATAATTTTCTGATAATGGCTCACGAACGAGACATTATTGTTCAAATCGAGGTATTTGATCCCTGGGATATTTTTGTTGATGAATCACAGGGTGGATGGTCAAGACACCCATTCAACCCAAACAATAATATCAATTATACTGCTGAACAGTCGGGACTGCCAATCTCTGTCGACTATGTTCCTACTGGGTCTCCGAGTAAACATGCATTTTATCGCACTGTTCCAGCACTTGATAACAACAAACTATTTCTTGATTATCAGCGCGCGTACGTAGACAGGATGCTTTCTTATTCTCTCAAGTATCCGAACGTATTATACTCGATCCAAAATGAATCTGGAGAGGAACTTGCTTTTGGAGACTATTGGGCGGATTATATCCACCAGAAAGCTCGGGATGAAGGTCGTAAAGTTTATATTACTGACATGCGTCGGAGTGGTGATACCCGATCCCCCGATCATAATCATATTTATAAAAATCCGGAACGTTTTAACTTCCTCGACATTGCACAAAATAGCTGGCAAACTGGCCAAATTCATTTCGACAGGATTATTTATGTAAGAGACCTAATCAGCAATTCGCCCCGACCTATCAATACTATTAAGATCTATAACAAGGATGGTGTGGATGAATCAGTTGCAAGGTTCTTTCGGGTATTCTTTGCCGGAGGTGCCAGTGCCAGATTTCACAGGCCATCTTTCCTTGAGAATTCCGATGCCCATGAGGCATCAACTGACTGGGGATTAGGACTTAGCCCCCTTGCGCAATCTGCAATTCGCAGTGGCAGGATGCTGGCAGATGCCTTCGACTTTTTCGCCAGTGAACCCAAAAACGAACTGTTGTCAGAACGTGCTAAGAACGAAGCATACGCACTGACCAACAAGGGGCAGCAATACGCCGTTTACTTCCCCGAGGGAGGTAATGTAAACCTGAATGTTTCAGACATTCAAGGTAAGCTCCAACTTCGCTGGCTCAACATCAACACCAGTACTTGGCTCGAGGCCCAATATGCCGAAGGTGGCGGAAGAATTAGCTTACAAGCACCCGATTCAGGCCATTGGGCAGTTGTGATCCAGAAAGATTAATACCATGAAACAACTCGTATGCCTTCTCCAATTCAGTATGATTCTTGCGGTGTTTCCCACCGGTCATGCACACGCTCAACAGGCTTCTCTCTCCAGTGGTCACTATACCAATCCAATATTGGCGGGAGATTTTCCTGATCCGTCGATCTTTCGGGATGGCGACGACTACTACATGACCCATTCATCTTTTGAGTACTATCCAGGATTGCTTATCTGGCACTCTACCGATTTGGTGAACTGGACCCCACTGGTGCACGCATTGCGGGAATACGTGGGTTCTGTTTGGGCTCCGGAGTTCCTGAAACATAAGGATACCTACTATATCTATTTTCCTGTTACCGGTGTAAATTGGGTAATTATTGGAAATTCATGACGATGGTACACCCAATTTATATGCTTATCGCCGTATGATTATCAATGTACAACCAACAAATAATGAATAAAATAATTTAAAAGTTATATTATACATATAAAACTTACAACTATGGTAAAACTTAATTTCAATGCAAGAATTGTGCTACTGATGGCCATCGTTTTAATGGCTATGTCCTGTGAATCTACAGGCAGCACGAACGATAACATTCGTCCGTACACCAACAATACTTATTATTGGCAATACAAGGGTGAGCCCGTTTTACTGCTGGGCGGAACCTGGCAGGATAATCTTTTCAATCACCCGGTGGGTCTTGAAAGACATCTCAACCTACTGGTTGAACATGGCGGGAATTACGTACGCAATACCATGAGCCATCGCAACACGGGCAATGTGTTTGCTTATGCTCAAAGCAATGGAAAATTCAATCTGGATATGCCTAACGAAGAGTATTGGCAGCGTTTTGACAATTTTCTGAAAATGGCTCACGAGCGGAACATCATTGTACAGATTGAAGTATTTGATCCCTGGGATTTATTTGAAGATCATGAAGCACAGGGAGGATGGTCGTTGCACCCCTTTAACCCGGCCAACAACGTAAACTATACCGCGGCGGAATCTGGCTTGCCAACTGAGGCAGATTATGCACCCGCCGAAGATCCGAGCGAACACACTTTCTATTACACTGTGCCGGCACTCAACAATAATCAACTTGTTTTGGGTTATCAGCAAGCCTTTGTGGATCGCTTGCTCGCCATCTCGCTCGAATATCCAAATGTAATTTATAGCATACAGAATGAAACCGGCGAGGATTTGGCTTTCGGCGACTACTGGGCCGATTACATCCACCAGAAAGGTAAAGATGCAGGACGAACAGTTTATGTTACCGACATGCGTAGAAATGCCAATCTCGCTGCAAGCGATCACTATCATACCTACGATAATGCAGAGCGGTTCAACTTTCTCGATGTTTCCCAAAACAACTGGATGACCGGTCAGCATCACTATAACCAGATAATCTATGTAAGGGATTACGTAAAAGAGTCTCCTCGCCCAATCAATAATGTAAAAATATACAACAGGCATGGCGATGAAGAATCTGTAGCCCGTTTCTTCCGGATATTTTTTGCAGGTGGTGCCAGTGCCAGGTTTCACAGGCCGGCTTTCCGCGATGATTTTGATGCACAGGAAATTTCAACGGAATGGGGATTCGGATTAGGCCCCCGCGCACAAACAACAATTCGCAGTGGTAGGATGCTGGCAGATGCCTTCGACTTTTTCGCCAGTGAACCCAAAAACGATCTGCTGACAGAACGTGCAGAGAACGAAGCCTATGCGCTGGCCAACAAGGGGCAGCAATACGCTGTTTACTTCCCCGAGGGGGGTAATGTAAACCTGAATGTTTCAGGCATTCAAGGTAAGCTCCAACTTCGCTGGCTAAACATCAACACCAGTACTTGGCTCGAGGCCCAATATGCCGAAGGTGGCGGAAACATAAGCTTACAGTCACCCGATTCAGGCCACTGGGCAGTTGTAATCCAGAAAGATTAATTCAATCGTTCTATTTTTATAATCACTGTTGTCCGGTTAAGTAAAGATTTTCTATGGAAGCTACACTACGTTTCGGCTTCTCCGCCAACTGTCCATAGCCGTTAACTTAAGGACTGTTTTAATAAAAGTTGCAAAAAAAAGTGGGGTTAAAACATACTACCCCATTAGGGATAGTATTTGTTTTTTCCTCATTATCTTTGTTTTTGCATTATG
>SKHV01000083.1 GCA_007116765.1 Prolixibacteraceae bacterium
AACCTGGCAGATAATCGACATGCGCGAAAAAATGAACATGCCGCTTTACTATCCTACCGACCCATTGCACCAACGCAAAAGCTTGATCAATGCAATAATCGATGGTATTGATCAAAATCAGTTTACTGCATTCAGAACTCCGCTAAATACCAATGCATTTGAATTCGATCCCAACAACATGTTCATGAATATTGACGAAATAAGAGACATTGGGATGACCGAAGAATTGGTGGAGGTAGAAATACGCCCCGGAGTTTGGGACGAAAGAGTTGTGCAAATTCGTTGGAGACCTGAAGAAATTAAGCAAGTACTGGTGAAAGAAGTATGGTACTTCAGTCGTAAAGACTCTCGTTTGCATGTCGAAATAATTGGCATTTGCCCAATACGGGAATATGAATTCGAAGGCATGATACGCCGACAGCGTTTATTCTGGATATACTACCCCGACACACGTGCCTATTTCGCTACGGTACCTGTATATAGCCTCACAAACGATAAAGCCCTCTACTCTTACGACGACCTTTTTGTTCATCGCTATTTTAACTCATACTTCGTTCAGGAAGCTAATGTATATAACGATCGTATGATAACCGATTATGTTTCGGGTCGCGAAGCCCAACTTGAATCGGACAGAATAAAACGTGAAATTTTTGACAGAGAGCAAGATATGTGGGAAAACTAATTATTAATGTTATGTTTTCTATTTTTCAAAAGCCTTATGGAAATGCCATAAGGCTTTTGAGCTGTAAACAATAGTTGTTAATCTCACACGTTATTTTAGAAACATATAAAGCGGGTGCATAAATTTTTTCATCTATATAGAATACTTTTCATACTTGCAATTGCAATGCTTTCGGCCTGTAGTTCAGATGTGGCTATACACGACCTTAGAGGAGAATCCCGATCTCAGTGGTTCGAACCCATACCCTACGGAATGACCTACATAAAAAAAGGATCGTTCATAATGGGTGCAAGCGATGAGCTTATTGACCACCCATTTACTCCAAACCGTACAATTTCGGTAAACTCGTTTTGGATGGACGATACTGAAATCACCAATAATGAATACCGACAATACATTAACTGGATAACCGACTCGGTTGCAGCAAGCCTCACTTTTGCAGCTGGAATTGAATACTATCAGGCAAGCGATCGCGACAATAACCTTGTAGAACCGGCTATGGTTGACCGATTGAAAATAAAGGAAATATGGACAGATGACCGTGTAGATGTAAGAGAAGCTATTCAACCAATTTTTTATCAGGGAAATGAGCGTATTTATAATCGACGTGAAATCGATTTCCGAAAAGTTTTTTACACCTATTCCTACATCGACTTACAAAAAGCCGCATTGCGATCAAATAGCTACAATTATGAAACTCAAAGCTACGATGGAGTTGATAGCCGCATGGATTTTATCGTCAACAAATCAGTACCTGTGTATCCCGACACCTTGGTATGGATTCGCGATTTTACCTATTCGTATAACGAACCCTGGACTCTAAAATACTTTTATCACCCTGCATTTCGGGAATATCCTGTTGTGGGTGTAACTTGGGAACAGGCAAATGCATTTGCCCACTGGCGCACGCAACATAAGTTACGAGGCTTACACTTACAAAAAATATTACCTATTCAGGAATATAGGCTGCCCACCGAGGCCGAGTGGGAATATGCCGCACGTGGTGGCCGACAAAATTCAAAATATCCATGGGGAGGCTACTACACTTCCGACGGGAAAGGATGCTATCTGGCCAATTTTAAGCCCCATCGCGGAAATTATGTGGCTACCAGTGATTATACCACAAAAACCATGAAAGTTGCCAGCTTCGAGCCCAACGATTACGGGCTTTACGATATGGCAGGGAACGTGGCCGAATGGACTAGCACTGCCTACAATGAAGAAGGATATGCACTCACTCATGACTTAAACCCTGAATTCCGTTACAAAGCCCAACCCGATGACCCCCCGGCACTTAAACGAAAAGTGGTGCGCGGTGGTTCGTGGAAAGACGTGTCGTATTATATTCAGGTGCACACCCGCGATTACGAATATCAGGACTCTGCGAAAAGCTTCATTGGTTTCCGTTGTGTAATGAATGCCATTGAAGATCAACGAAAAAAATACGAATAATTTTTTTTTGAATCCTACAATTTCAAGCCAATCAATTTACCGCTTGATTTTCTCAAAAAATAATTCCTTCATATTACGCCGAATACTATTCCCAAATAAAAGTTTGCAAATCGTTAGTGGCAATACACTGAATATCGAGTGATGAAGCCATGGGTTCAAACAAGTAGGCATTCACTATCAGCCGGTATTCTTCCCCCTGTACAAAAGTATTGTCGTCGTACCATCCGTATGCATCTGCTGTAACAATATAGTTTGTGTGGTAATTGTCGAGTAAAGGGGTTTCAAACAATACACTCCTCGATTCATCCAGTAAAGCCACTTTGTAATATTGGGCATTTAAATCTCTAATCCAACTCACGGTAAGGTTCCCGGTATTCACTTCGGGTTTAACCATGGAAATATCGGGTGGATTTAATGTTTGTGAGTAAAGGTAATCCGTTAAAGTCACAAAATGCCCCGACTCAAAAACAACATCAAAAAAATACCTTCCTTCTTCAGGTTTATCGGTGGAGTAACTATCGCGTGGAGGTGTGTAGGCAAAAGTAAACGCTCCTTCGGTTGAATCGAGGGAAACCTTTGCCGATGAATTTTCGTGATAAGCCTTCACGCTTTTCATTTCAGTATTAGAATAAGTAAAGAACTGTAATCCGTACACAAGCGAATCACCTTCATAAAAAACCCTGACTAGGGCATCACCATGAGCCTGTACCGGTGTATCATAATCGTTGTCTAAACACGAGGTTAAAACCATCGATATAGCAAAAACTATAAAGGATAAAATCAACAATCTATTTTTCTTAAGCATAACGTTAAAATTTAAAATGAAACATATTGAAGACGATCTTTCATGCAAAAGGTTGCGTCGTCATTAAATAAAAAAAAAACCGTGTCATAAACAGGCACTAAAATTGTCGAAAAGATTTGAAATAGAAAATATTATTGTATTTTTGCGCACGTTTTAAGAATAAATAATAATTTAAAAATTACAATTATGCCAGTTAAAATTCGTTTGGCTCGTCACGGCCGAAAGAAATTTGCATACTACCACATAGTAGTTGCAGATAGCAGGGCGCCACGAGATGGTAATTATATTGAAAGGATCGGGATGTATAATCCAAACACGAATCCTGCTACCATTGAACTGGACTTTGATAAAGCCCTCGATTGGTTGACAAAAGGTGCTCAACCCACCGACACAACCAGAGCTATTTTATCATACCGCGGAGTAATGATGAAAAAACACCTTTTAGAGGGTGTGAAAAAAGGCGCTTTTGATGAAACAGAAGCCGAACGCAGATTCATTGCCTGGAAACAGGAAAAAGATGCGAAAATTCAAGCTAAAGTCGACAAGTTAAATAACGATGCTAGCACGGATGCAGAAAAACGCTTAGCCGCAGAAGCAAAAGTTAACGAGGCTCGTGCCACTGAATTGGCAAAACGCAAATCGGATTTAGCAGCTGAAGTTCAAGCAGCAAAAGCTGCCGAAGAAGCGAAAAACGCTCCTGTTGAAGAAGTAAAAGAAGAAGCGCCTGTTGCCGCAGTGGTAAAAGAAGAAGCGCCTGCAGTAGAAGAAACTCCTGCTGCTGAAGAAGTAAAAGAAGAGGCTCCTGTTGTAGAAAAAACTCCTGCTGCTGAAGAAGTAAAAGAAGAGACTCCTGTTGTAGAAGAAACTCCTGCTGCTGAAGAAGTAAAAGAAGAGACTCCTGTTGTAGAAGAAACTCCTGCTGCTGAAGAAGCGAAAGAAGAAGCTCCTGTAGTGGAAGAAGAAAAGAAAAAAGAGGAATAAGCCATTAGTTCTTATTCAATTCGATAAAATAATTAAAACACATCCTTCGGGGTGTGTTTTTTTATTGATATACCCCTTTCGCAAATCGAGGTTTACCTTGTATATCAGCATATAACTCAGCAAAAAAACCATAAGAATTGAAAAGGCTTTCTACCTCACAGCCATAAGCCTCGTTAATTTCGAAATATATTGCTCCACCTTTTTTGAGCAGTAATTCTGCCTTTTGTAAAATTGCTCTGTAAAAAAGCAAAGGATCGTTGTCGGGTACAAATAAAGCTAAATGTGGTTCATGCTCAAGCACCAAACTTTCCATATGCTCTTTTTCTTTCTCGGTCACATAGGGCGGATTACTCACAATTACATCAAAAAGGGAATAAGGAATAGATTTAGCAGACAATATATCGTATTCAAAAAATGTAATTTCAGTTTGATTCAATGTGGAATTTGCTTGTGCAATTTCAAGAGCTGTTGATGAAATATCGCAACTATACACCTCGCCCATTGGCAAATGCTTCTTCAACACTACGGGAATGCAGCCACTCCCCGACCCTATGTCTAAAACCTTTGGGCTTTGTCCTGTGTAATCTTTAATAATGAGTTCGACTAACTCTTCTGTTTCACCTCTTGGAATTAACACTCCGGGAGCAAGCTTAAACCTCAATCCATAGAATTCTCCTTCACCCAATATATATTGTATGGGTTCCTTGCGGTTCAAACGATCTACAATAATGCAAAATGTGTCGAATTGATCAGAATTCAAACTCAAACCTGAATTGAATAAGAGCTGCTGGCGTGTTAAGCCTGTTAAATGTTCCATCACCATGTAAAACAATGAATTAATTTCATGTTCAGGATAAATGCCGTTCAACGATATACGCAATTTTTCTTTGAGTTTTTTCATTCTATTTCATATTACTCCACAAGCAAAAGTAAGAAAATATAGTCCGAAAAACTTATTTTAGAAGCACATAAGATTTACAAAACGATTTACTGAATCTGTGTAAATCATTGGTATAAAAACACAACTCATTTTGACATAGAAGAATATTGACTTACATTTGCTTATACATAATATTAAAACTCATATACCTATGAAAAACCCAATAATACTAAAGAGGAAAACAACTC
>SKHV01000035.1 GCA_007116765.1 Prolixibacteraceae bacterium
CCACGCAGCCAATCTTTCAAATTCATTATATGGGATATGTAGGTCAGGAAAATTATCTCCTTCCTTTGATGGTATCTGTCTCAGATTAGGCATTCGTCTTTCAATGGTAGATACCCCAGCCATTCATCCGTTATCACGGTTGCATTTTTATCGATATAATCGTTGAAAAATGGCTTAACCTCTTTAGCGGAAGCATTTTCTATCATCTGGGCATAAGCCCGGCCACTCCTTCCGTCACTTTTTCCAATGCAAGTACCACCAACCGCTCTTTACCTTTGCTTCGGCCACGCTTATGCTCTTCAGGGCCTCCAATGAAAAACTCATCTACATGGACTTCGCCTTTCAAATGATACTGTTTGCTACTTTGCATGGCTTGCTGGATTTTCCATTTAAACTCCCAACACGTTTTCTGTCGCAATTCAAACTCCTTAGATAGTTCCAAAGTAGACATCCCTTTTTTCTTTGTACTTATCTTAAAGACAATATGAAAGGCTATCAGTATATGAAACTTACATTTGTCGAACATCGTTCCCGCTGTTGGGCTTTCATCATAGCTGCATTTAATACAGCGCCTGTAAAATGGCTTTTTACCTTTGCAATAGCTATCACAACTACATTTCTTGCACTTGTAGCCATTCTTCCATTTTACAGCCGCTAAATATTCATAGCATGACGAATCATCCTTGAATTGGCGGTTAAACTTAATTGAATTCACACCAACAAATTTAGCCCTTTTATCCATTAGGATAAGATAGCTGTCTTTTTAAAACCTGCGACCTAAACGCCTATGCCTATTAATAAAATAAGCTCCGATTAGGGTTAAATAAATGCATATACAAGAGATTGAGACAAATCTAATACTTTTTGAAACAAATATAAATGCTCAAAACCAGTCTATTCATATATTTTTGCGAAATATTTTAATTTCATAAATTTATAATTCAGCAAAATAATTGATTATGAACAAAATTAACGTTTCAAGAAGGAGCTTTATAAAGAACACAACGCTAGGTGCAGCGGCAATCGGGCTTGGGGGCATGGCTTTAAGTGCTAAAAGCTACGGCAGGATAATTGGTGCCAACGACAGGATTAACGTGGCAATAATTGGACTGGGACGCCGCCTTGGTGGCTTTATTGAACCCATTACCACGAAAAAAAACAATATACAGTTGCTATATTTGTGCGATGTAATGCAAAGACAAATGGACAATGCGGCAAAAAGGTTTGCCAATCAGCTCGATTACAAACCCACACTCGAAGAAGATTTCTTTAAAGTAATAGCAGATAAGCAACTTGATGCTATAATTAATGCCACACCCGACCACTGGCATGCACCGGGTACATGGATGGCAAACGAAGCTGGCAAACATGTTTATGTTGAGAAGCCTTGCAGCCATAATCCACGCGAGAATGAATTACTTATAAAATCTCAAGAACTTTACGGAAAACTTATTCAAATGGGAAACCAACAACGTTCATCGGGTAATTCAATCCATATAATTAACGAAATACACAATGGCATTATTGGTGACGTTTATTTGGCACAAGCATTTTATGCTAACCAGAGAGGGCGAACACCTAACCCCACCAAAGCTCCTATACCAGAAGGTCTTAACTGGGACTTGTGGCAAGGCCCTGCCCCGCGTAAAGAATACGAACACGATACCTGGGATTACAACTGGCACTGGTACGGCTGGGATTATGGTACAGCAGAAACCGGCAACAATGCCAATCACGAATTCGACATTGCACGTTGGGCATTGCAAGTCGATTTCCCCGAAAAAGTGATTGTTCATGCCGATAAACACCACTGGAAAGACGACGGCTGGACAATGTACGACACCATGGATGCAACACTTAAATTCCAAGGAGGAAAAACCATTAAGTGGGACGGGAAAAGCCGTAACGGACACAACACCTATGGTGGTGGACGTGGAACAATCATTTACGGTACCGAAGGTTCAGTTTGGATGAATCGCAGTAGTTACAAACAATTCGACCGCTCGGGAAAAATGATAGAAGAAGCAAGAGGCGACAGCAACGAAGGTGACACACAACTAGGCGGAGGTGGAAACATAACATCAAGCCATGTTGTAAACTTTTTTGAAGCTATTCGAGGCAAAGAGAAATTAAAATCGCCAATAGACGATGCTATGATTAGCACCTTGTACTGCCAACTGTCTAATATTGCATACCGTACCGGCGAAGTGCTTGATTGCGACCCAAAAAACGGGCGAATTACAAACAGCGAAAAGGCAATGAAACTTTGGAGCCGCGAGTATGCTCCGGGTTACGAACCTAATTTCTAAATACATTAAGTACCTAATACATTAATAAATTGAAAAGCAGCGACATAAACCTGTTTCACCGTTCAATCGGAGCAATGAACTCGCAACTCGACATTGTGTTATGGGGGAGTCAAACTAGCAACTTTGAAGCTGCTTTTCAAACAATATCAGAACAAACAACACATTACGAAATGGTTTTAAGCCGGTACAATAGCCAATCGGAATTGTACCGGCTCAACCAAAACGCTTACAAGCAAAGCATTGAAGTGAGCAACTTGCTTTGGACTGCAATTAACAGGGCAGCAACATATTATGAAAATACAGTCGAATATTTCGATATTGCTCAAGGTAGGCTTTACCATAAAATAAAACAGGGCGATGAGGATTCCGAAGACAAAATCAAACACGGTTGGCAACTTGAACTGAACAGTACTGAAAAATCTGTTCGCTTCGCAAACCCGCATGTATTGCTCGATTTTGGAGGGATGGGGAAAGGTATTTTACTTGAAGGGATTGATAATATCCTGGAAAAATTCCAAATCCAAAATTCTTTTATTAGTTTTGGTGGGAGTTCAGTACTCACACGTGGCAAGCATCCTCACGGATCATTTTGGCCATTTTCGCTTAGCGGAAAGCAGTCAAGCCTTAAAACATGGGAGCTTAACAAGCATTCGATATCGGTAAGCAGCACAAGAACAAATAACAGCAGGAAGAACAAACATATAGTAAACCCCCTCACAGGCAAAAGCATAGAAGAAGAAATTACCGTGGTAGTGAAAGCCTCAAACCCGGTCGATGCCGAAGTGCTATCGACAAGTTTGCTTGCAGCCCCAAAAAACATGCACCGAATAATTTTGAGTAATTTTGATATTAACGAAGTTGACATTTTTGAAAACCAATAATAATGAATAAAATTTATCAAAGCAGAAGGGATTTTTTACGAAACCTTGCCATTACGGGTTCGGTGGCAACATTAGCAGCATCGCCCTGGCTGGGGGCTTTTAGCAATACCCCATTTAAGGGCAAAGGACCAAACGATAAAGTGCGGCTTTCGGTAATTGGCACCGGCATCCGCGGAAGACAGCTTCTACGACTGCTTTTTACTTTTGCCTCCGAAGCCAATGTTACGGTATCATCGTTGTGCGACAATTTCGCCCCTCATCTCGAAGAAGCACTTGAAATTTGCCATTTAAACGGAGTAAAACCAAAAACATATACCGACTATCGCGATGTAATAGAGAAAGACAAACCCGATGCCGTTCTAATTGCCACTCCGTTGCACGAACATGCACGCGCTACCATTGACTGTTTTTCGGCCGGAATCCATGTTTTTTGCGAAAAATCGATGGCACGCACACTCGACGACACACGGGCCATGTACGATGCACATATTGCTTCCAACCGGATACTGGTAGTAGGTCACCAACGCCTTTTCAACCCGGTTTACCTCGAAGGCATGCAGCGTATACATAACGGAGAACTCGGCACCATTGGGCAAATAAGGGCATATTGGCACCGCAACAACGATTGGCGCAGGCCTTTGCCAAATAACGATATGAAGTTTGAACGCCAGATTAACTGGAGGCTGTATAAAGAATATTCGGCCGGGTTATTAACAGAGCTTATGTCGCACCAAATTCAGGTGGCCAACTGGGCTTTACAGCAAAGCCCGGTTTCGGTTATGGGTACTGCAAGCATACGGTTTTGGCGCGATGGTCGCGAAGTGCACGACAACGTAGCACTGATATACTCGTATGCCGATGGCACCAAATGTATTTACGACTCGATGATAAGCAATAAAAAATACGGGCTCGAAGAGCAAATCATGGGGCATTTGGGCACCATCGAGTTTGAGACTAACCGACAATATTCAGAAAAAGATGAAAGCATTAAAGCGCCAGGAATACAGCAAATGATAAGCGATATCGAAAACAAAGTATTCGACAAATTACCCATTGGCGGAGCAAGCTGGGTGCCTGAAATTGCAGTTGGCGATCAGGGAAAGAAAATAATTGAAAACGACCAATTCAGCGACACAGCCCTTCAGCTTGAAGCACTGGTTAATTTTATTCGCAAAGGTTCGGCTCCCGAAAAACTCACTAAAGAAGGTTACAATGCCTCCATTTGGACTTTACTTGGCGAGAATGCAATCGATACGGGTCAGGAACTGAAAATGCCCGAAAAATATATCATTTAAAAATAGTTTGAGATGAAAGATATTGTAATACCTGCTGCGAGAATAAAAAAAGAGATAGCTGCTGTGCTTATCTCTTTAATTATAGCATTCCTTATAAATGTTTATTCGATAATAAAGTACCAAACCAGCTGGGTTGAATTGTTTTCCCAAATAGGTTATGTGGTATTTATTGCCATAATCATATACATTATTTCGGTTGTGTTAAGGGCTCTTATCTATATTGCAAAAAAAGTTTTCGTCAAAAAGCTTTAGCCCCAGCGTTGTTTATTGCTATTTTTGCGCCATGCCGCGAAAAATCGAGAACAACGTTTTCAAGCTATACATAATCAAAATCGCGAAATGGTTTTCGCTGATTATGCCTATTATTGTGTTGTTTTACACCGATAACGGCTTGAGCATGACCCAAATATTCTTGCTAAAATCGGTATATTCGGTGGGTATGCTGGTAATGGAAATCCCGTCGGGTTATTTTGGCGATGTGTGGGGCAGAAAGAAAACCCTTGTAGCCGGGGCAATACTGGCCACTTTGGGTTTCTCGCTTTACTCATTTTCATTTGTA
>SKHV01000350.1 GCA_007116765.1 Prolixibacteraceae bacterium
AATGCATTTCGGTTTTGAATACTCAGGTTCAGGCGTGGCCCGGCATAATTATTCGATTTTGAAACCATGTCCATTTCAGCCCTGAATGAGTACCGGGGCATGGGTGTCATCATTATATCAACATCGAGAAAATTGCTTGTAGTGTTGGGACTTTCGGAAAAATTAGCTTGTACCAGTTTGTAGTTCTCTATGTGCATTAGGCGGCTAAGTGTTGCCGTATGGTTAAACCGCGAAAAGAGGTCGCCCTTGCGCAAAAAAAGCAAGTCGGAAATAACTTTAGGTTTTACGGGCATACGCTCATCAAGGCCAATAAAATACACTCCATTCACCTCTACGGTATCGCGTGGCTGGCTAAGTTGCCTGTCAGCAAGAGAATAATTTTGATTTACTACAATGTTGTTAATATAAAAAGTCTCAAGCGCCTCGGCAGGAATATCGTCAATAAGCATAATTCGTAATAATACTGTCTGATCCGAATTAAGAGTGTCGGCTTCAAAAACCAGGTAGTCGGGATTGAAGTAGTAGTACCCTTTATTTTTAAGCATAGCATCGATACGTGAGCGTTCAGCACGTAACTTATCAAGGCTGTATGTGTCGCCGGGTTTTATAAGTGAACGGTGCTTGCGGTCAATTACCAATTCACTTATGCCTTCGTGTTCCAAATCGAAAACAAAATCGCTTATCACATAAGGTTTATGCACCTGACTGGTGTATATCACTTTGGCTGTTTTTTCTTTTTCAACAACCTCACTGTATGTTTTAGCATTAAAAACCCCCATATTGAAAAGCCGTGCATCGATGAATTCGGCGGTTACACCGGGGCGAACTTCGCTGAGCAATACAGGGGGTTCGCTACGGTTTCTTATCCATTTTCCCAACTTTGTACGAGGCTCTTCGCGCGAAATATTGTAAAGCCATAACTTGGGGCGCATGCCCAAAACAGAAGTATTTGGATTTGGCCTTAACACACGGCTAGCAGCAGCCTTAAGTTGTTTCTTATTAATATCGTCGGTACTTTCCATTTCTACTTCAGCACCCGTATAAAGCTTTTCGCCCTGGGGCAAATGCTTAGTACCGCTGCATGCTGCAAAAAGCAGGCAAGTAAAAAGAACAGCTATATTTTTATTAATATTCATTGGTACCTTTATAATCTATTCAGTTTGTTCTGTGTTTCTTTGTTGTTTAGGTCGCACACCAAACAAACGCCTCCAACGGTTAAAATCGCGCACATAGGCAACACCAATACCAGTCTCAACTAATTGGCCTTCAATGGCTCCTTCGTAACGGTTTTGCCTGAAACCTTTTATCCTGAAATTGCCTTCTTCGTTTAACTTGTATTCCACTACCACATCGCCGGCAAGGTTGCTTGCCTGGTTTTGCTTTGCTCTTTCGCCTTCCACATCAAGGGTACTTCCCAGTTGCACCGACAAGCGCTCGTTAAAGAGCTGTTGCCTCACACCAATTTCAACCTGCGTGCGACCTTCGGCTTGGCCGGTCTGGTAATCGTCGTACGACTGAATATCGAAGTCGAGTTCAAGACCGGGCACTATACCCGCTGTAAGCTGGTTAAGCTGTGTGGACAAAAAGCGGCTTACGGTTGTACGCAATATCGACGAAGCATCAGTATTGTCAGATTGGAGCGGATTCTCGGGTACAAACCTACCGAGGATCAACAGCGAAAAAACCTGCTTGTTCAAAGCCGATGGGTCATCGTTCAACATAGTAAGCCTTTGTTGAACGGCACCGTCTAAAATGCCCTGCTCACCGGGCGGTAATTTTATTTCGAAACTGATTTCGGGTTGAAGAATTTTTCCCCGTAGTTTCAGTATAACCCAAAAGGGAAAACGTTGCCTGTACGCGCCCCGTTCGGCATCGTCGAGGCCTGACATTTGACCCGCTATCAAATCATACGGCGATGCACGCACCATGTACCGTGCATCAATGTTGATATCGGCATCGAGCGGATCGCCGCTAAAAACAATGGTACTGCCCTGTTCAATATCGAAATGCTTGCGCACAAGCGATTCAAGCGATACTACATAACTGCCCTCGCTCAGATTATATGCTCCGGTAAGGCTCATGGTACCGCTGCGATCCATGGTGAAACTCAAAGCTGCTTCGCCTTTTACCACCAACGAGTCGGACGAAGCCGGATCCATTAACATTCGCAACGTTGCGTCCTTGTCAATCTCAATTATTGATGATACATCAAAGCCCGTTATGGCTGCTTTGGAAGCTTGCCCGTTCTGCGGACTGGCCAAAATGGGGCTAAGCTCGTAAGCTGACTTGAAATAAACAACATCCTCTCCTCTGTCAGTACTCAGTCGGCTCTCGGGCACAACAAAAGTAAAATTCGATCCACCCTTCATTTTCATCCGAGCCCTTACAATCGGTAATGACAATGACCCTGTGATGTCAATATCACTATCGATTATCATGCGGCCGAAAAACTCGCTGTTATCGCGTGATGTGGTATTAATTAGCAGAAAGTCGTTTGCCTTTACACTCAGGGCAAATCTGAAATTACTGAACTTTTCCATCTTTATAGCCCCGTTGAGGCTAGCGCGATTTTGCACAGCATCAAGCACTGTAAAATCTTCAAAATAAATACCATCGTTTTTCAGGCTGATGGTTTCACTCTTCATTCCAACACGTGTATTTAAAAATGAAGGATTAAAGGAAACTTCATTAAAAGTTAGCTGTCCTGACACATCGGGCATCCCTGGATTTCCGGCAATTGATACGCTTCCGCTAAGTACACCCTCTGCCTCCTTAATTTCTCCCATTGAAAAAGCTTCAATGGTTTGCATCGAAAGGGATACGATATTGGCATTCACACGCAAAGCTTCAGCACCTCCGTCACCAATATAGTGGCCATTGGCATTAATATTGTTTTCACTCCCTTCTAAATAAATACTGAAATTGATTTTTTCAGAATTAGGACTTTCGGCTGTTGCTTTTAGATTACCAATGGCCACATCGCCAAATATCAACTCCGATATACTTGCATCGGCAATTATGCCATACGAATTATCATAGTTCTTAAGCAGTACATCGCCGTTAATTAATCCACTCACAAATGTAGTGTCTTTCTCCACTATTCCCGAAATATCGGTTATTTTGAAATCGCGTATTTTTATTTGCAGGTCGTCGTTGAAGCGCTCGTTAACTGATGACATACTCAACATACTGCTTGAATAGCTAATATCAAGATTGTGCACTAGAAAGCCCTGTTCCCCGAACTTGATATAATTATCAGGAGCGATACGCCATTGCTTGTTCATTAGGAAAAAATTATCGGGGGCAAGTGATAAACGATAGTTTTCTCCTTCTTTTGAAAGGCTGACTGCGACCATTAGGCGCTTAAACAGGTCTTCGTCAATAAGTGAAATTTCTGCATTGGCAACACCATTTTCAGCCGTTCCGTTGGCCAATAAATTAACCAAGGCATATTGTGAATTTGAAACCTTCCGGCCTGAAATATTGAAATCCAGAGATTCGCTGTTTGAATTTACTTCAAATTCAAAGCCGTCAATATTGGTGTTGCCGTACACAATATTGGGCAAATCCCCTTTAAGGCTCAGCTCCGAACTTGAAGCGATAAAACTTCCGCTTACAGCAACAGGGTCAAAATGGTCAAGTCCGGGAAGCAAAACTTCTGAAAGCATCGGGTGATCATAAACTTTAAGATCGAAATTAAAATTTGAAGTTTCGTTTATTTCAGTTTGAACAAGCGAATCGTTTAAGGGGAAATAGTTATTCATGAAAGAGCTTATAACACCCGGAAGTTCAATGACCGAGACCGAACCCGTATAATCCAAATCGGCAAGAGCACTTTTCAAATTCAGGGTACTGAGATTATCATTGTTTTCAATGGTAGCCGTTAATTTTTGGAGACTGAAAATCTCATTATCCTTAACTACCAGCGAGTTGTCCAAATTAAATGTACCGTTCATTTTATCGGGTTCAATTCCCTCAAAATCGGCTTCGGCATTAAAGCTAATTCGAATATCGTCTTCGGTGAAATTAAGCTGTTTTAAGTTGGCTCCCTCCACATTGAGGGTGAAACGAAACTGTTCCTGCCCCTTGTCAATATTGACCAGGCCTGCAAAGTCGAAAACAGCAAATTCATCGTTCAGGTTGATGTTGCCTTCAAACTGCTTGCCCTCAAGCAATCCATCGAATGTCAGATTGTGATAGGTGTATTGGTTCAGGTAAAACTCCGGCACATTGACAATCACTTGCGCTTTCATCGTTTCGGGATTCAGTCCTTTGCCAATTGCTTCGGCATTCAAGGTAAGCGGTCCGTAAAAAAGGGTGTCGCCCAGTAACTGCCCAAGGTCAAAAAGCTCCGTTAGCATTTGTGCCTCAAAGTTTTTATCCTTGTCAATATTTGCAAGAAGCACGGCATTTCCAAAAGAGGTTTTGATGTGCGTATTGACTTCGAATTTGGTAAGTTCCCCGTCGAATTCAATATTGAGCATCATGTTTTCGGGCAAGTGTATGTTTTGTGGAATAAATTCACCGGCCAAATGCTCAACATCGATTTTTGTGGTTGTAAGCTCTAAATTTGGAATGAAAAATGAAGCAGAATCGATGTTTGACAAACCTGCAATTTCGAAATCGGTTTTCAACAGGGTGTTTCCGGCAGTCTTTACTTCTAAGCTTTCCCCTTTCAGGTCGTCGTACGAACCGGAAAATGAGCCTTTAAGCTGCGTGAGCATATCTGCATCGCTGAAAGCCGGAATTGTGCTTAAATCGGGACTAAAATAAAGCAAGTCGTGCGCACTGAAAACAGCATCGCGGATTTCCAGCCCAAGGTCACTGAAGTAATAGCTTTCAACAAAGTTCGACAGCGAGGAGTATTCAATCCTGAAATCGGCATCGATGCTTGTATGCGGACTGCGGAACAGAAGGTTTTGGGTTGAAATAGAATGCTCGTCCATGCTAAAGCTTGTTTCGAGGTGTTCTACTTGCAAACCATTGTGCTCCATAGCTATGAATTCATTGACTGAAACCTGCAACAAATCGA
>SKHV01000430.1 GCA_007116765.1 Prolixibacteraceae bacterium
TAAACCATCGTGTTTCTTCGTAATAAGCAAAATCGTTATCGAGTTGGTATAATGCTGAAAAGGTATTGATTGTTTCTTTTATTTTGTTGTTGTGCAGCTGTGTTATTGCCAGGTAAAATTTGTAATCGTTATTGTCGGGGTGTTTTTGAGTCAATTGAATAATGATTTCTTCTGCCTCAGTATAGTTTTCATTTTCGTAAGCAGTTGTTGCTTTGTTTAAAAGCGGGTTAAGATTTTCTTCTTCATTGGCTCCCCGGTATGCTCCATTTTCAAATAATTGAATGCTTTCTGTATCGAAGTTTTCGGCAAATAAATTTTCCATTTGCCGGTTTTGTGCAAAATTATGAATAAAAACAAGCCCAATAAAAACTGCGGCAATAGCCATTGCTGTCCGCACTATCTTTACGATTTTGTTTTTCGTGCTTGCAGCTTTAGCGCTTTCTATTTGCTTATCAACAAAGGCACGACTCCTGATTTGATGGATTGCAGCATCATCTAATTCCGACTTTGGTTCTTCGGTTTCGCCCCGGGCATTTTGTATCTGAGCATTTACAAAAGCTCGGCTGCTAATCTGATTTTGAATTTCACGATGAATATTCAGTTGTTCTTTTAATAAATCATCGGCAGCAATTTGCTTTTCAAATTCAGCTTTTTCGGTTTCATCCAACTTGCCGAGCAGGTATTTTACTATTCTGTCGTGATAATTTGTATCCATCAGGCTAATAGTTGAAGTTGTTTTTCTTCTGAAATGATTTTTAAACGAACCAGTTTTTGCAAATAGTCTTCTTTTAGTTTTTTCATGCAACGCGAACGCTTCACTTTTACTACATCGACCGAAGCGAAAGAAGTTAAAGGTAATATTTCGGAATCTCGTTTGCGCTCAAACCAAAACAAGCGTAGTAAGGTTGAACAAGGTTCTTTCATTTGACCTACTGTTTCGTTCAGTTCTCGTATTTTAATAACTTCCTCGTCGTCTTCCTCAAAATAATCAAGCTGAAGCATCTCTTCTGTGGGTTTATAATCAAGCAGCTCTTCGCCCAAAAGTTTTTTCTTACGGTTTATTTCATCAATTGCTTTAAATAAGCCAATTTGAAAAAGATAGGTCTTTAAGGTTCCGGTTAATTTTACCAGCTTGCCATTTTGCACATTACGGTACAAAGCATGAAAGGCTTCGGAGTAGGCATCTTCAATTCGTTCGGAATCTAGCGAAAAGAAACGCGATTTGATGAACCGGATAAAATCATCACGGTAAAGCTTGTAAAGCTCTCCAATAACTTTTGTATCGTTATTTTTTATTCGTGGCAGATAGTCATTGTCGTTCATCCCGATTAATTTTCAAGAACAGTAAAGGTATAATTAAAAATATTAATGTCGTTTTCGAACCGGAATGTTTTGGTGCTTCGCTCATGTACAAACAAGTTGTTAAGCAAATGTTCAAATTCGGTTAAATTGGCATATCTTTTCTGCGAATTTTGAAATGTTTTAATAGGCGATAAATCGAGTTGTTCTTTTGAGGCTATTACTTTATACATTTCTAAACCAATGGGGGCGCAAATCGTTAAAGTAATTGCATCAATAATTTTTGATTCGCCGGCTTCAATTAGAAAGTCATTTGCCGTCAGAACACTTAAATCTGTAATCAAAAGGACTTCATTGTCGGGTTGAATCCCAATGATTTGAAAAAAGGCTCTTTGAGTACCTTTGTTCATCACCTGTATTTGAAATTGTTCGCCTATTTTGAATGTTCTCGAAGTTCTTTTTTCTTTTGATATTAATGGGATTAATTCAATTTCAACTTGAATATCAGGCACATTTGATTTTGTTTTTCGCAAAATGTCAGCTCGCATTTCGGAAATAGATTCATAATTGTTCAGGTTGTTATATTTGCTTACAAATCCCCATGCCCCAATAATATTAGTATTTATGCCTTGTGTTTCAATAGCAACTTCACTTTTCGACAAGCCAACCCTTGAAATGTTTCCTTTCGCCAAGGGAGTAGAAGTGCTTGATTGGTGGGTGTCAGCCGGATGAAAATCAATTTGAGTTCCTTCTGATAAACCACTTAATGCACCACCATTGATTATTATTTTCTTTGAATTCACTTGCTCTAAAACCCTGAAATAGTGCGGAATGATTACTTGTTGACCCGCAAAAAGCAAACGGTCGGTATTCCCTTCGATTTGTGGAGTTTGAAAATGTTTACCCCGAAACGCAATGCACATCTCACTTCGAATATTGTCGAAAAGTGCCTGGTAGCTAATTTTTTGGTTTGAAGTTGACAGGGTTCTTGACAACGCAAAAGATAAAGAGCCATATTCATTGCCTTGTTCGTCAACGATTTCTTTGTTCAGTTCGCGTTGACCAGATGCACTTAAAACAACATAGGGCGAAAGCTTACTGTTATTGCTTGTTTGTTCGTCGTATCCGTGTGTTTGATATTCATTGGTTCTAAAGCCATTATTTTCTATTTCAAACCTTAAAGGAGTTCCTCTGTATGTTGATGTAGTGTTTACGTTTCGGGTTGCCGTTCCGCTATGACATGCATCTAAAATAAAAATTACATCACCAGTTGGTCCTGTTTTTTCTCTCAGTCTATGGAGATATATGTTTAATTCATCATCTATAATATGATTTTCTCCCTGGTAATTTAAATCAGGTTTCATATAAGCATCATAAGGAATGATCGCCTCGTCGTAACCATCCAGTTCATCGCCATTTAAATCGGTTATTTGTTGTCCGTGCCCTGAAAAATGGAACAATACCACATCTCCAGTTTTTGTTTGCAGAATCAGATTTTCCAAGGCTTTAAGAATGCCTTTTTTTGTAGCTTTTTCATCTTTTAGAATAGTTATACTATTCGAGGAAAAGCCCTGAACTACCAATAATGCGCTCAACAGATTTACATCGTTTAATGAACTAAGGTTATGCCAACCACTATTCTCGGGATAATTGCCAACGGCAATAATCAGTGCTCTTTTTTCTGAAGCATACGAAAAATGCTTAAAGAGAAAAAGACTTATGACTATTAGAATGATGTGTTTATACATAAAAATTTATCAATATCCATATTTTATATTTGTCATATATTCAGTGATTTACAAGTTTGTTCTAATTGTAAAAGTAACCATTTCCAAAAATAAATACTAAAACATGTTTACGTTTCTCAAATCAAACAGATAAATACTAAACAATTTGTAACACTAAAAAATTAGTATTATGGAACACATTACAAGAGCAAACTCAAGAAAGATACTCAAAAAAATAGATTACAGGAATACCGATTATCAAGGTGATGTTTATAAAAAGCCCATCTATTTTTTTAACCATTATGAGGAGCAAAGCCTTTTAGCCTTAAAAGAATTACTGGAAAATCCAGAATCGTTTGTTGATGAGCACTATAATCAACTAACCCTAGATAATACAAATGTATTTGTTTTTGAAAATGCAAATCCTGCTTATCATAGCGATTACAACTGCCCAAGAATTAGGGCTGATTTTAAAAATTATCTGGTTCCAAGGGAAATAATTGAAAGAGGTGCAACAGAAATAGAGAAGTATCGCGCATGGTTCAAGGAGGTAGCCTATCTGCTGGAAGAAGATGATGAAATTAAAAAAGAAATTTTCTTGGAAAGATGCAGATTAAGATTCCATTTGTCAGTTAAGCCCGAAATTTACAGTAAAAATAATTCTGGGATATACGACATAGAAAATCTGAACTTAGAAGAACTGGAAGAGCGAATTGATGAATTATTAAGAAAATCTGCTCGTTATTACTACAAATCGCCAAAGCATACTGACATTATAAAACAACTATCTAAATATGCCTATTTGGGATCAAAACCAAATGCTGTCATAAAAAAAGATGTAGGGTATCCTTCATTTGAAGTTAAAGAGATACTAAAAGAATATGACAATGAAATTAAAACACCTATTGAAACGCTTTTGCGAGAATGGTATAGAGTTAAATTCAATCCGGAACTGTCTTTTGAGGGGCATTTACTGAATCGTTTGGGTTTTAAACCATGTGGATGTTGCCATGACCCAAATTATTCTCCTATGCAGGAAGCAGTAGTTGTATCAAATGATATATCAACAATAACTGACAATGATGACCTCCCCTTCTGAAATAAAAAAACGTGCACTTGTTTACATTTTCACCATTTCTAAGATAGATATACAAACAATAAAAAAAAATCATGGGCGCTTTAAATTTATACAAACATATTATTTCTCATCCTCACTATTACTATTGTGAAAAAACAAATTCGTTTAATAGCAAAAGCTATAAATCAAAACAGGGTAATGGATATCACATTGAACTAAGAATTGTAAAAGGAATCATTGTAAAAGCAGAAATTGGATTAGGCTATAAATATAGGTTTATCAATCAGTTGCAATTTTTTCAGATTCAAACAAAAAAATTACTCAAGTCAATTGAATTTCATAACCAAAAATACAATATCGATTTTATTATTGATCAATCAGTTATGATCTTATCAAAGGCTTTATTGTCAGATATTGACTTTGGTGTAAGTCCATTTGTATCAAAAGAAGCAATACCTCAGGTTTTCCAAATTGTCAATTCTTCTTTCAATACCGATCAAAAGAGTATTGCTGCAAATATAAATATTGGTCAATTGGTGGCTTAAAACAAACGCTATGAAAACATCTCTTGTGAAACATTCATTTTCCCGCTTTGGGCTTTGGACAATACTGTCACTGCTTGCATTTTCATCGTGTGCGCCAAAAAACCACAAAGCTCTTTTTTATGATTACCGTCTGGTTAGTTTGTACAAAATACGTATTGGCGATAAGTATTACGAGCCACGGATAACTTACGACGAGATTCAAAACCTGCCCGAACCGGTTAAAAAATATGCCATTGTAAGCGGCTTGCTTAATAAAGAACGTGTTACCGAACTCTTTTTCGATTACAAAGTAAGGGTAAGCACATCGGCATACCGTGTTCCTATGAATAAAAAAATAAGCATAAACGATCACGTTTCGGCTGTTGAACCCATGTA
>SKHV01000230.1 GCA_007116765.1 Prolixibacteraceae bacterium
CTAAAACCATTGTGAACCCATATTACGAATTTAAAAATTCAGGTATATACAGTATCCCCGAAATCAGGCTTACCGAAACAGCTACTTACATAACCGTTCATAGCGATTTTATACCGCACTGGTGGGTTATGTTTGCCGACGATATTGTGATTACCGACACCGATTCCGGCACCGAATACAAAGTACAGGATATCAAAGGGGCAAAATTTAACGAACAATTATGGATGCCCGACTCGGGCGACAGTGCTGTTGTGCTGGTCTTTCCTCCTCTGCCTGCCTCGGTAAACAAAATCGACTACCTCAAATACATTTTTGGTATATCGCTCAACAAAGAAAATGCTGGTGTAAAGCCCCCGTCATCGATACAGCCCGAGGTAGAGAAATGGATCGACAGCGAATTGTCAAAATCGACTGCCCGGCCACTTTCCGATTTTCAATCGGCTGAATTTTTCAACGACTCCCCGGCACGTTTAATCGGCTGCATAAAAGGCTACGACCCCAGAGCCGGCTTTTCCACAGGAATAATTCATGCAGGAAATGTAATCACCCGCGAAGACTTTCCGCTTGTTGTGCAAATCCAAGCCGATGGACGCTTCGAACTTGAAATGCCAATAAACATGCCTACACAAACCTATGTGGTTTTCAATAATCAGTGGCTTTTTCAATTCTATATTGAACCAGGACAAACACTGTCCATGATACTCGATTGGGACGAGTTTCTGGTAGCCGACCGGAAACGGAACATGCGTTATGAATTTAAAGATATTGAGTTCAAGGGTGCTTTGGCCGAGCTGAACCACGAATTGATCCAAATGCCCCCCGTTGACTTTGACTACGATTTGTTTATGGAGAAAGTAAAAACCTTGCCTCCGTTAGAATTCAAAAAAGATAACGAAAAGCTAATGGCTGATGAGCTTGAGCAATTAGAAAATTATTTGGCTAAGAACCCGTTTTCGGAAAAAGCACAAACAATAATGCGCAGCTCGCTTATAACGCGCAATGCTACTCAGTTTTTCGACTATGAAATGTACCGCAGGCATTATGCTTCTCAGGATACAGCCAATGAAATACTGAAAGTGCCTGTGCCCGTTTCGTATTACGACTTTTTACAGCACATCGACTTAAACGATCAAAGCCTGTTGCTGACCAACGACTATAGTATTTTTATTAACAGATTTGAGTTTTGTGAACCATTAAGCAAGGCACATGAGATTGTTTCACAAAACAGGCAAAAAAGGTTTGAGCCCGAAAAAACCATATTTGAATATATAATTGAAGAAGGTGTTGAACTATCCGAAGACGAACTAAAATACAGTCAGTTAGTAAGTAAGCCGGAACTGTCCGATGAAGAAATGGATTTGTTAAAAAGCTACAAAAACATTTCAGAACAATTATCAAAAAATCACGAGGAGTTATTTCAGGAATGGCATAAGAAATATATTATTCCATTGATTGAAGCGAATAACAAAAGTCAGCGATTTGAACTTTGGAAAGTAAGGGATTCAATATTGGTTCACGATTTGGGTTTACAGAACAACCTGGTTTACGAAATTGCCAAAATCCGCTCACTGCAGCAAACTTTCAAACACTGGGACTCAAAAGAAGATGCCGAAGAGTTTTGGGTTTTTTTACAGCAGGGTATTAGTACCCCGTACCTGTTGCAAACAGGCAACAGGTTGTTCAGCCAGGCATTCCCCGAAGAAGAAATTGCATCTTATCCTCTGCCTGAAGGAGTTGCTACCGATGTATTTATGAATATTATTGAGCCGCACAAAGGAAAAATGTTGTTTGTCGATTTTTGGGCAACCACCTGTGGTCCCTGCCTACAAAGCATTAGGAACTCGAAACATTTGCGCGAAAAGTACGCCGGCAACCCCGATTTCGATTTTGTGTTTATAACCGATGTGCGCAGCTCGCCCGAAAATAACTATAACGATTTTGTAAAAGATCAGGAGCTCGTTAACATATACCGAATACCGAATGATGATTTCAACTACCTGCGACAATTGTTCAAGTTCAATGGCATACCGCGTTACGTGGTAATCGACCACAACGGACATGTGGTAAACGATAATTTTAGTATGCACAATTTTGAATACGAACTAGCCAAGCTTTTGCCGAAGTATAAAGAATAATATGTAAGAAAACGATAGAAGACAGTTGCCTCCCATTGCTTTCTGTCGTCTTTCATAGCTGAATCAATTCATAATTCTGGTGGAACGCATTATTATAATGAATATCAGATAACTTAAAATTGTTTAAATGAACATTCAGGAGGGAAAACCCTTGAAAAGGGCTAGTTCGCATTCAGTAAAATATTCTGGTTACTTAAATGGATTTTGATGCTTCTTTATGCAGGGTGCTAATAGCTATATGGTTAACTGCTGATTCAGTAAGTTGTCAGTGTTTTTTTATCTAAAACTTGAAAATCTTTATCTGTAATTAAACATGCTTCTGTTAAACCTTTTCTAATATTGAAGTTCTAATAGAGTATGTATAACCAAATAAAGAAAAATGAAACCTTTTCTTTTACTATTCACTGCATTAATTAATCTGGCTGCTTTAGGTCAACACTATTCCCAAAGCTGGCAGGATATTAACTATGCCGCCGATACCATGGTTTATCACAACATGGATATTTATTTGCCTCTTGAAGAAAAAGAGAGTTATCCGGTAGTAATAACGATTTACGGAAGCGCTTGGCTGTCGAACAATTCAAAAGGTGCCGATATGGAAGGTATTGGCAAAACACTGCTCGATGCCGGTTTTGCCGTGGTAATGCCCAATCACCGTGCAAGTTGGGATGCATTGTTCCCGGCTCAGGTGCAAGATATAAAAGCGGTAATCAGATACATAAGGGCCAATGCCGAAAAATTTAACATCGACACTACGTTTGTCGGCATTACCGGCAGTTCGTCGGGAGGTAATTTGGCGGCTATGGCAGGTACAACAAGGAATATTAACGCATTTACCCTAGGCAATCATAGCATCGACATTGAAGGGGCGATTGGGCAATATACCGCCCATAGCAGTTCGGTCGATGCCGTTGTTGCATGGTTCCCGCCAACCAATATGTTGGTAATGGACTCGTGTGGCGGCACCGACTTTATCCACAACGATGCTAAGTCGCCGGCTTCGCTTTACATTGGTGGCCCAATTCAGGAAAACAAAGAAAAAACATTAATGGCCAGCCCAACAAGCTATATAAATGCAAACACCCCGCCGTTCCTTATTTTCCACGGGAATAACGATAGGGTAGTGCCTCACTGTCAAAGCGAGTTGTTGCACAATGCATTACAAAATGCCGGTGTGCAAAGCCAATTGCTAATTGTTGAAGGTGGCCATCACGGGCCGGGCGTGCATGTAGATGAATATCTGGGAATGATGGCTTCGTTTTTTATGGAACAAGCAGATAATAAGAAATAATAGTTTGTAAACTAACTATACGAATAATTCACTAACAAATTTTAAATGATGCAACGATTAATTTTTACATTTTCACTTATTGTTATTTGCGGCCTTTTTGGAATGGCTCAAATAAATATACCCGCTGCTCCGCAGGGCTTCGATACGGAACGCGAAGGTATTGACAAAGGCAAAATCGAAACCATAACGTACCGCTCGAAAACAGTAGGAACTAAACGCAATGCCAGGGTTTATACGCCTCCGGGTTATGCCAGGCGTAACAATTATCCGGTTTTGTACCTCTTGCATGGCATTGGAGGCGACGAAGATGAATGGTACAACGGTGGAGTACCTCACATTATTTTCGATAATCTCATAGCCGAAGGCAAAATGGAACCCATGATAGTGGTTTTGCCAAACGGACGTGCCATGAAAAACGACAGGGCTGAGGGTAACATTTTTGCACCCGATAAAGTTGAAGCTTTTGCCAACTTCGAAAACGATTTGCTCAATGACCTCATTCCTCATATTGAAAGAAAATATCGCGTACTCAAAGATCGCGAAAATCGAGCCATTGCCGGTTTATCGATGGGAGGGGGGCAATCACTCAATTTTGGACTGGGCAACCTCGACCGTTTTGCGTGGGTAGGTGGATTTTCTTCAGCACCCAACACGAAAGAGCCTGAAGAATTACTTCCCGAACCCGCAAAAGCAACTCAAATGCTGAATTTGCTTTATGTATCATGTGGCGACGAAGACGGACTTATTCGTGTAAGTGAGCGTACTCACGAGTATTTGAAAGAAAATAATGTTCCTCATATTTACCGTGTAATACCCGGTGGACATCATGATTTTGAGGTGTGGAAAGACGACCTATATCAGTTTGTACAAATGCTATTCAAACCCGTAAATTTACCCGGACAGGGACTTACACTGAAAGAGGCATTTAAAGATTATTTTACCATTGGAACAGCCTTAAACGGAAGGCAAATTGCCGGCGGTGCACCCGAAGAAATTGCAGTGGTTAAAGAGCATTTCAATTCTATTGTGGCCGAAAACTGCATGAAAAGTGGCCCCATGCAACCTCGCGAAGGCGAATTTGATTTTGCTTGCGCCGACCAGCTTATTGAATTCGGCGAAGAAAATGATATGCAAATAATCGGACATACTCTTATTTGGCATTCGCAAGCCCCTCGATGGTTTTTCACCGACGATGAAGGGAATGATGTTTCGCCTGAGGTTTTAAAAGAACGCATGAGAACGCACATTTTTACCGTAATGGGTCGCTATAAAGGAAAAATTCATGGGTGGGATGTGGTAAACGAGGCTGTGCTCGACGACGGCAGCTTTCGTAATAGTAAATTCTATCAAATATTAGGTGAAGACTTTATAAAGTATGCATTTAAATATGCCCACGAAGCCGACCCCAGTGCTGAACTATACTACAACGACTATTCAATGGCCTTGCCCGGAAAACGACAGGGTGTGGTGAATATGGTGAAAAAACTGCAGGAGCAGGGTGTGAAAATTCATGGCATTGGAATGCAGGGGCACGTGGGGCTCGATTATCCCGAGCTTGAAGAATTTGAAGCCAGCATGGAAGCTTATGCCGCGCTTGGAGTTAACGTAATGATTACCGAAATGGAAATAAGCGTACTGCCTATGCCCGACTGGAACCGAGGAGCTGATATTTCAACCAATATTGAATATCGCGAACAACTCAACCCATACACCGAAGGATTGCCCGATTCAGTGAATAAACAACTCGAAGAGCGCTATCTTGAATTCTTCAGGCTGTTTATGAAACACGACTATGTGACCAGAGTAACAGTTTGGGGAGTGAACGACGGAAATTCGTGGAAAAATGGTTTCCCGGTACGTGGAAGGACAGATTATCCGCTTTTATTCGACCGCGACAATCAGCCCAAAACTGTTGTGCCAAGACTTATTGAATTGGCAAACTCAAAGAATTAATTCAATTCTGCTTCAATTTCAACCAGTAAATTATCACGGCAAATGTCGGCAACTACATAAGTAGTCGCCACATTGCCGTACTTTTTACTGCATATTTCTTTTACCGCTGCCAAATAGCTTCGCTTCTTGATGTAAACCCTTACATAACTGTATGTGTTGGGAATGCTTTGCAGAGCAGGATAATGATTCTTTAAGTTTTTAGCAGAAACTAATCGGTCAATATTTTCAATAGTAACGAGTGTCTGTTTTTTTACATCATCAATTCCAACCGTTTCCTGGCCAATAATTGAAGCGGTGCCTGAAATATAAACCCTTGCCGAGTGGTTCAATACAACCATCATTGCCCGCTCGAATTGAGGAGCCTGATTTTCGTTTCTGTTGCATCCGGGATCACCAATCAATATATTCTGATCATATTTGTAAGACTCCTGTTGTGCCGGATTGCTTATGGGTATTAGCTTTAAGTTTTTTTCAGTACATTGAAGCGCAAGTGTGTCAATGCATACTCCATTGTGAGACATACCTATACCGGTTGCTGCCGGGAAATAATCCAGATTACGAAATTTTTTATAAAATTCACTTCTCGCTTCATTAAACATCTGATAATGCTGACGCTCTTTTCCTTGCAGTATTCTTTTATCTACAATATTACCTACATAGTTCCATTGCCTTGCAATTTGATTGAACGAAATTCCTAAATGTTCGTATGTGGTTTTGAGTTTGATGAATGCTTTTTGCGATAATGCCGCAATATTTGATTTATTGTTTACTGCATTTGCTCCAATAATCCAGTATTCTTTGTAAAATCCGGTATCAATCAGCGAGTACGAAATATCGCCAAAAATACCATAACTAATTTCTATATCGGGTGAGTCAACATAGCCAATTTCACATATTATACTATAGTTTTCGCAAGGTTCTTCCATAATTAAGCTTATGGGCGGAGCTTGACTTTTAAATTCTTTTTTAAGTGAACAATCTATAGTTTCAGATTTCTCGGTGAAATTGTCAGAATCGCTTATTTCAATAAAAACGTTAATGCGGAATACTTTTTTATTGTTATTGATTAGCTTTTTAATTTGAAGTAAGCAATCATTCCATTCGTTTTCAAAAACATTTTTACTTTTGGGTTGAATAACAAGGTAGCGGGGCTTTACTAGTTGAGTGTTTTTTAGCTTATCTTCATTGGTTGATAGTAAATTAAATTCTTCTCGGTATACCATTTTAATAAAATTTCAGGCAATTATTAGTTCATAATTTAGCTTGTTTAGTCTCTCTTAAATTTTAAAAGCATGCAAAATACAATTTTTATTAATATTTCGGCAAGTTAAGAATCATGATTGCATCACAATTTGATGTGCTAAAAGCTGATTTGTAAATAAAAAATTGCTTTTCGTTTTGAAATTAAGAGCTTAGCTCTTCGGTTTGTGGTACATTCAATTCAAATTTAATTTTTGAAATGCGGGTTGAGCTGAAAAAAATATAAACCGACAAGATGAAAATTACTACAGCAAGCAGTTTAAGCCCTTTCTTTTTAATGAGCCTGTAAACTAAGCTTCCAGCTGCCAGAAAGCCATTTATCATAAGCAAAGTGAGCATCCGTATCACCAATTCAACGTGTTCTTGAACCAATCCTTCAGTCATAGGAGAAGGAATCATGCCACTAAGCATAACAATAAACGATATAAGCCCGATTACAATTAACAGAATTTCTGCAATTATGCTCAAATTTTGCTTTTGGTCAATCCAGGCAAAAATGTAAAGCGAGGTAGCTCCAAATAAAAAATATTGGGGTATGGTACGCAGCAGTACTTCAAGTTCATCGACAGTAATCATTCTTGTTTATTTAAAATTTTTTCAAAAATAGTATAAATAACTGACAGAAGTATTTTTCTTCTTTTTTTAAAATATTGTACTTTGCCATTTATTAGTGAAATTAATACAAAGAGCATTAACAAAACAAAAAAACAGAACATGCGTTATGTCTCTGCAAGGTGTTTTTAAATTATTAACTTTGCTATTGTATTATAGTACCATTTATTTATATAATTCAGAAGAAAAGTATGCGGAATACAAAATATTTTATCATAGTTTTAATTGCAGTTTTTGCAATTGCTTGTAATCAAGATAGCAAAATTAATCCACCATACACAGTAGTCTTTTATAATGTTGAAAATTTATTCGACACCATTAATAATCCGAATAAGTTTGACGAAGAGTTTACTCCCGATTCGCACCGCGAATGGAATACTGAACGTTATTTTAAGAAATTGGATGACTTGTCGAAAGTTATTTATTCAATCGATTCGATAAACTTGCCCGTTCTGGTTGGCGTGAGCGAAGTAGAAAATGATATCGTGCTAAACGATTTGGTTTCGCAGGAATTACTGAGAAAGGCCAATTATCAGATAGTTTGGGAAGAAGGTGACGATTTTCGCGGAATTGACTGTGCTTTATTGTTCAATCCGGCAGTATTTACTTTGAATTTCTACAAATATATTCCGGTTTTGTGCCCGGTTGAACCCGAATTTGTCACACGTGATATATTATATGTTGAAGGAAACATGCACAACGAATTGTTTCATATTTTTGTAATGCACTGGCCGTCGCGCAGGGGAGGAGCAGATGTTTCAGAACCTAAACGTGTATTGGCTGCTTCGGTATTGAGACGAAAAATAGACGAAGTGTTCAATGAATTCGAAAACCCCAACATTATAATTATGGGCGACATGAACGATGAACCCTCAAATATGAGCTTGTCGGATGTGCTTATGGCTTTACCCAATACGATGACTCCCGAAAACGATGATTTGGTAAACCTGATGTACGCCGATTACAAAAAAGGAAAAGGAACTTATAATTTCAGGGGCGAATGGGATATGATTGATAATATTATTGTTTCAGGGTATTTAATCAACAAAACCGAAGGCTTAAAATCAACACTCAACAATGCTTACGTATTTCATCAGCCTTTTATGGAGTATGTTAACGACAGGGGTGAAATGTCGCCAAATCGCACCTACGGGCGTACCTACTTTGGAGGTATAAGCGATCACTTTCCTGTTTATATGATTTTAGAGTAAATTTGTTTATAATGTTAAAATAAAAAATTGAAAGTTGTGGGAAAAGTTTTAATAATAGGAGCAGGCGGTGTAGGCACTGTAGTTGCTCATAAAATGGCTGCCAACCCCGGTATCTTCACCGATATTATGCTGGCTAGCCGAACAAAGTCGAAATGCGATGCGATTGCCGAAGCAGTGGGCGGTAATAAAATTAAAACGGCAAAGGTCGATGCGAATAATGTACCTGAACTGGTAAAGCTCATCGAATCGTTTAAGCCCGATATTGTAGTAAATGTTGCCCTGCCATATCAGGATTTAACCATAATGGAAGCTTGTCTTCAAACCAAAACTGCATACCTCGATACTGCCAATTATGAGCCCGAAAACGAAGCTAAATTTGAATACAGCTGGCAATGGGCTTATCACGAAAGATTCAAAGAAGCCGGAATTACTGCGATTTTAGGTTGTGGGTTCGACCCCGGCGTAACCAGCATTTATACCGCGTATGCAGCAAAACATCATTTCGACGAAATTCAGTACCTCGACATTGTGGATTGTAATGCCGGCGACCACGGTAAGGCTTTTGCCACCAATTTCAATCCCGAAATTAATATTCGCGAGGTAACACAAAAAGGAAAATTTTGGGAAGATGGCCAGTGGAAGCTCACCGAGCCTCACGAAATTCATAAGCCGCTGAATTATCCAAATATTGGCCCAAAAGAATCGTACTTGATTTATCACGAAGAGCTGGAGTCTTTAGTGAAAAACTTTCCAACTTTAAAACGTGCCCGTTTTTGGATGACTTTTGGTCAGGAGTATTTAACCCATCTCAGGGTAATTCAAAATATTGGAATGGCAAGCATTGAACCCGTTGTTTACGAAGGCAAAGAGATTGTGCCCATTCAGTTTCTGAAAGCCGTATTGCCAAATCCCGGAGAATTAGGCGAGAATTACACCGGTGAGACTTCTATTGGTTGTCGAATTCGCGGAATGAAAGACGGGAAAGAGAAAACCTACTACATTTACAACAATTGCAGCCACGAGGTTGCCTACAAAGAAACCGGTGCTCAGGGCGTAAGCTACACAACCGGTGTGCCGGCCATGGTTGGTGCAATGATGTATTTGAAAGGACTGTGGAAAGAAAATGGTGTTTTTAACGTGGAAGAGTTTAACCCCGATCCATTTTTGAAAGAAGTAGCTGAACAAGGCTTGCCCTGGATTGAGTTACACGATGTTGATTTAGAGTTATAGTAACAACACAGATATCCGGTTCAATAATTAATGAGCCTGATTTCATATAATTTATAGCCGCATTAGAGACAGAGAGCTTTAATGCGGCTAATTTTGTGGCAATTTTATGGAATCCAAGATCTAGTTAACTTTCTGGCGAGAAGCATTATCTCTATCTTCAGATGTGAGGCTGGGGTTTAAGTTGCTTTTTTAAAAATATGATGTTGCAATCATAGTAATATATCAATAATGAGTTTGCAAAAATATTTTCCATCACCAGAAAGTTCATTTTTTTTTAAGGAATGTTCCAGCCCTTCACATGTGATAGATTACAAAAAAGGCTGCAAAACACAAGTTGCAGCCTCTTTCAATATTGTTAATTTCTTTATTGTTTCGATTCAAGAAATTTTTGGAAGAGTACCGGATCTGAACCACTAATCATATCCACTCCGGCTGTATACATTACATCCCATATTTCTTCTTCGTCGGGCAAGTTATAAACCCTTACTTTTTTACCTTGCTGATGTGCTTTTGAAACAATGTCGCGTAACGAACGATATTCATCAAACGACATTTTACCCACACCGCTCCATTCAATATCGTTACGAAAATCGATGCCAATTAGCGGCATAATTTTGTTGTCGTATTCTTTTTCTAAATCAGCAATGGAGCCTTGTGCTCCTACAAAGCCCACACGTTCCTGTAAGAAAGTGCGCATGGGTGCATTACCCACAAAAATTACCCGCAATTTACCTTCGTTCCATTGAGGACCTACACGGTAGGTAAGCATTTCGTTGTACGGTGCCAGTTGTTCCCAAAGTTTCTGATAAGTTTTGCGAGGATCGTATTTAATGTCAAGAAACAAATACATTTCATCGTCGAAATCGGGGTGAACTTTACCCTGATTCTTTTTATACTGACTATATATGGGCATTAAATAAGTCGATCTGAAAGTTGGCCTTGTATGATCAGCTTCATCGGGCATTGTAGATGTAATATAGAGTTCACCGTATATATACATTATATGAGCCTGATAGTGAACCACACCTTGAGTGAAAGTTGGCCAAATGTCTCTTTCTGCTTCAAATTCCTGTGTCGAAACAAAGTTTGGCATCAATTTCACTTGTGCGTTTGAAACAATAGTTGCACTGAAATATAAAATTACAAATAGAAATACAAACCTTTTCATGCTATGTTTTTTAATATAACTGCTCAAATTTAGTAAATTCTTTTTCAAATAAAAGGTTTTTTTTCAACCTGCAAAAGTCTGTTATCTTGTTTTTTTTAACGCAATAACTTTTTATTGCATTAATATTATAACTTTACAGTATGTCGAAAGGTTTTGAAATATATTTTTTGTCTGATACCATCAAATCATTATTTTCATTTTCTGTTTAGAATTGAAGTATTGGAGAGTTCTATTAAATATCTTATTATCAGTGTTGAAATATTATTAGTTGTTTAGTTGTTAAGTTAAATTTACATATCAATATGAAGTTTTTACACCAGGTTGCACACTACCTTTTTCAAAAGCATGGAAATAATTTAGCCGATATTACTGTTATTTTTCCAAACCGAAGGGCTGGGCTTTTTTTTCAAAAATATTTAAGTGAATTATCTGAACAAGCTCTTTTTTCACCACAAATTGTAACTATATCTGAACTGGTTTCAAATATTTCGGGACTTGAAACGGCCGAAAAAAACAGTTTGATTATTGAACTTTACAGCATCTACAAAAAAATAACAAGAAGCGATGAAACCATCGATGATTTTTATTATTGGGGCGAAATGATGCTGGCCGACTTCGACGACATTGACAAATACCTGATCGATGCCCGTCAGCTTTTCAGCAACATTAAATCGTTGAAAGAAATCGATTATGGTTTCGATTATCTTAGCGATGAACAGTTAGCTTTCTTAGAAACCTTTTGGAAAAATATAATCAAGTCGAATAACTCACAAGGCAAAGAGTTGTTTTTAGGAATATGGGAAAAATTATTTGCAATTTACTCTGCCTTCTGTGAGCATTTAGCCAGTAAGAAACTGGCCTACGAGGGCATGAGGTATAGGCAGATGGCAGAAAATTTAAAGAAAAACGAAATTCCGGACAAATGGCAGAACTGTGTTTTCGTGGGTTTCAATGCTCTCAATCAATGCGAAAAGGCCTTGTTCAAATACATGCAAGCCAGTAAAAATGGTCATTTCTTTTGGGATTACGACAATTATTATCTCGAAGCTCAGGCGCATGAAGCAGCACTTTTTATGCACGAGAATTTATCAACTTTTCCTATGCCGAAAGATTTTCTTTTTTCGCCCGATAATTTTTCAAAATTAGCTGAAATAGAAATGGTGGCTGTACCCGGGTTTTCGGGTCAGGCCACTTATGCTGCAGGTTGGATTTCAGAAAACAGCGAGGTCGTGAGCAATCGTTTCGACAATACAGCAGTTGTTTTATGCGACGAAACATTGCTCATGACAATGGTAAATTCTATTCCCGATTCAGTTAACGAATTCAATATCACAATGGGTTTTCCGGTAAAAAAATCGCCGGCTTATGCTTTATTAAAAGGGCTTGTAGACATTGATCGTAACAGCCGAAAAAATGACTCAGGAGACTCTGTTTTTTATTACCGCAACGTGCTTGGCTTGCTTAGTAATCCCTTGTTGAAAAATATTCCCGGTAACTTTTACGAACAGTTAAGTGCAAAAATACGTGAAGAAAATCGAATTTACATTACAGCTTTTGATTTCGAGGATAGTAAGAATCTTTCACATATTTTTACTTTACCCCATTCGCCCGAACAATGTCGTGATTATTTACAAAGCATTATTAAACTGGTTTTTCAGCACGAAACTACCGGCGATAAATTGATGAAGGAATCGCTTTATCAGCTTCATTTGGTCATAAACCGCTTGCACGATTCACTTTTTGATTCTACAAATGGCAAGCAACATAACATGTCGAAAAAGCTCTTTTATCAATTGTTGTTAAGGCAACTTGAGCGTTTGGCCATTCCTTTTGAAGGCGAGCCATTGTCGGGTCTTCAGCTTATGGGCTTTCTTGAAACACGTTGTCTCGATTTCGACAACATCGTTCTTTTGTCGTTCAACGACGATAAATTACCCGGAAATTCGCACCGCCATTCCTTTATTCCTTATACGCTGCGAAAAGGTTTCGGATTACCGGCATCGGAGCAACACAATGCTATGTATGCCTACTACTTTTATCGATTGTTGCAGCGTGCCAAAAAGGTGTCGCTTGTTTATGATTCACGTACCGATTTTAGTTCAAACGGCGAAATGAGCCGCTTTGGAATTCAACTGAAATACGAAGCTGCACATATAAAAATGAACAGCAAACAGGCCGTATTCAATTTCGAACCCGGAACAAAAACCGGAATTGAAGTAGCAAAAAATCCTTCTATTTTTAAAAAGGTAGAAGACCTTATGTCGCAAAAAAGAATCTCGCCCAGTGCCTTGAATGTGTATCTGGATTGCACTTTGAAATTCTTTTTTCAATACATTGAAAACATAAAAGAGGCCGAAGATGTGCAGGAAGATATTGACCACTTAATATTTGGACGTGTTGCACATCAGGTGCTCGAAGACCTCTATAAACCTTACGAAGGGCTAGAAGTAACGGCACAAATAATTGACTTGATAATTGGCAATACCAAATCTTTTAACGTTGCTTTGCAAGGTGCGCTTGAAAAAGAGTATTTCAAAAAAGGAAACTTCAACCTTAATGGCCGCAATATGCTGGTTTTTGAAATTTTAAAAAAATACATATTTAAAATTCTTTTTTACGATAAAAGCATTGCTCCGTTTGAACTTATTGGCCTTGAAAAAGAATACACCCGATACATGAATGTCGAAAACAACGATAAACAATACCGAATAAAGTATGGCGGTTTCATTGATCGTATCGACAGGGTGGGAGATAAGATTCGGGTTGTGGATTATAAAACCGGGCAATCGAAAACCGATGTACGTTCAATTGAAAGTTTGTTCAAGCCCTCGCGGGATCGGAATAGTGCCGCATTTCAAACCATGCTTTATGCCGGATGTGCTTTAAGCGAGCTGAAAACCGGACTACAGGTTTTGCCGGCTGTTTATGGTGCAAGGTCGGTTTTTATGCCCGAATTCAGTCCTTATTTTGTGATCAATAAAGCCTCAATGACCTATCAGGCTAATGCACAAGAATTTGAAGCCTCTTTGTGTAATTTGTTTTCTGAAATTCTAAATCCTGAACAGCCATTCATTCAAACCGAGTTTGTCGAGAAATGTAATTATTGTCCGTTTAATAAAATATGCATATAATATTAAAACTGAAGCAACCTTTTCATTCACTTATTCGTCATCATAGCGATACAAAACCTTATAAACTCATGAAGAATAAAACTCTCAAAAAAAGTATCTGGTATTATTTGCTCGGAATGCTTGGTTTCCAGTCGTGTGTATCGTTTGGTGGTGCTGAATACGGAGTTCCACAGGCAACGTTCAACATCAACGGGGTAGTGAACAGTCACAAAACCGAACAGCCCATTGCCGATATAAAAGTGTTAATGCAGAAATACCACGAATACAGCGATACTTCGTTTGTTGCTAGTGTCGATTCGGCATTTACCAATGAAAAAGGGGAATTTGCCCTTTCGTTTATCGATTTTCCGGCCGAACAGGAATATATTCTGCAATTTATTGATGTAGATGGAGAAGCGAACGGCAGTTATGCCGCCAAAGATACAAGCGTAGTGTTCAATGACCCTCAATATACAGGTGGCGACAAATCGTGGTACTCAGGAGAAGTTACAAAAAGTATTGAAGTAAAGCTGAGCGCCGAAAATGAAGAATAGCACCAGCCATATTCCGTTGCTCAAAAGGCCGGTATTTGCGCTGCACAGGCAATACAAGCTTGCCGAAACTAAAAAGCACCAATTGCAGTATATCATGTGGGAATGTACTTTACGTTGCAATTTTAGCTGTTTGCATTGTGGCAGCGACTGCAAAAAAGATGCCTCGAAACCCGACATGCCCGTTGCCGATTTCATTAAAAGCATTGATGATATTATGCCTTTGGTGCAACCCGAAAACACTACGGTGGTAATTACAGGCGGCGAACCACTTATGCGAACCGATTTAGAATCTGTAGGTAATGAATTGAAGAGGCGCCGTTTCCCATGGGGAATGGTTACCAACGGCTATTTATTAACGCCTGAGAAACTCAATAGCCTTATCGATGCAGGTTTACATGCTATCACAATTAGTCTCGATGGTTTTGAGAAATCGCACGATTGGTTGCGGGGTGTAAACGGATCGTTTCTAAAAGCAATACAGGCTATTGCACAGGTTGCAGCCAAAGGTCTGGTTTTCGATGTAGTTACCTGTGTAAACCAACAAAATTTTAACGAGCTTGAACACTTGCGCATGTTGTTGATTGATTTGGGCGTGAAAAACTGGCGAATCTTCACCATTTTCCCAGTAGGAAGAGCCGCGCAAAACAATGCACTTTCTCTTTCCGACCAACAGTTTAAAGCTCTTTTCGGAAAAATTAAAGTCTGGCGAACTGCTGGCGATATTCAGGTGAACTATGGATGCGAAGGCTTTCTGGGCAAGTTTGAAGGCGAAGTGCGCGACAATTTCTTCTTTTGCCGGGCTGGCATTAACATTGCTTCCATATTAGTGGATGGTTCGCTTACCGGCTGTAACAACATCAATCATCAATACATTCAGGGGAATATATACTCGCAGTCGTTTCCCGATATATGGGAAAATAATTTCGGGGTTATGCGCGACCGTAGCTGGATGAAAACAGGCAAATGCAAACAATGCAGGCATTTTGACCTTTGCCTTGGCAACGGCTTTCATTTACGCAATGAAAACGGAGACTTGCTTCTGTGCCACTTAGAAAAACTTGAAAATACAGATAAATAGTTTGTAGCAGAAGCCTATTCAACGTATAATACGAGTCCTTTTAGATATTCTCCCTCGGGATGGTAAATATTCACCGGATGATCGGCAGGTTGCGACAACTGATGCAATACACGCACATTGCGCTTAGCTATTGCTGCCGCCGAGAAAACCGCTTCTCTGAACTTATCCCTACTTACTGCCTGCGAACAACTGAAAGTAAATACAATGCCTCCTGGTCTTATTTGCTCAAAAGCTCTTGCATTAATTTTTTTGTAGCCCTGCAAAGCATGGCTTAATGCACTGCGGTGTTTGGCAAAGGCCGGTGGGTCGAGCACTATCAGGTCGTATTTGTCTTTTATGTCTTTGAGATATTCAAAGGCATCGGCAACAATTGCTTCATGGCGGCTATCGCCAGGGAAGTTAAGTTCTACATTTTCGCGAGTAAGATCAATGGCTTTCCCCGACGAATCGACCGAGTGTACGAGTTTTGCGTTGCCACGCATGGCGAAAAACGAAAACCCTCCGGTGTAACAAAACATGTTCAATACCTCGCGGCCGTTTGAGTATTCCTGTAAAAGGCGTCGGTTCTCTCGTTGGTCGATAAAAAAACCTGTTTTTTGACCTTCAACCCAATCAATTTTAAACTGATTGCCGTATTCTAGTACAATGCCGGGTTCCGCTTGTCCAAGTAAATATTGATTCACAGGTTCAATATCGGCTTTAAAGGGTAGGGTTTTGGCACTTTTGTCGTAAACGGCAGTAAGTGCGTCGCCCATAATTTCTTTTAGGTATGCCGCAATTTCGTGGCGCATTATGTACATGCCTATTGAATGCATTTGCATTACTGCGGTGTCGTTGTACATGTCAATTATCAGCCCGGGTAGCCCGTCGCCCTCGGCATACACCAGGCGGTAAACGTTAGTGCTGCTGTTGTTTGTATAGCCTAATGATTGTCTCAGCTTAAACGCACTTTTCAGTTTGTTCTTCCAAAAATCAGTATCGGGCGTAATTTCTTCGAATGAGAATACCCGAACCGCAATTGAGCCAATTTGATAATGCCCGATTCCTAAAAATTCATCTTTATTTGAAAATACGGTAACGGTGTCACCTTCGTTAACCTGACCATAAATTTTTTTAATGGCTCCTGAAAATACCCAGGGGTGAAATCTTTTAAGCGATTGGTCTTTACCCGATTTCAATACTATTTTTGTGTAGTTACTCATTGCTGTTTTTTAAAAAATCTTCGTAAATTTTAAATGATACCCATGCATCGGTTGCAGCATACAGCTGTTGGGCTTCGGTAAGTTCGTCAGCTTCCCAGTTCGAGAGTTGTTGTGCTTTTGAAATGCGTCCGCCGAGAACAATTCCTGCCATCTTTTTCAAGCTAACACTGTTAATGCCCAGTTTTGGAGCCATATCCTGCAATTCAATAAAACCCCGTGCCTCGAAATGTATGTTTTGTTGCAATACCTTAATGTCGTCGCGAATAGCAGCACCGGCCTTTTTGATATTCTGATTAGAAAGGAGTTCGATTAATGGTTCCGTTAAACTTTTGTTGTTCAGTTTAAATAGAAAAGACTGATCGTGAGTGGATAGTTGTAAAAGCGCTACTTTATTTATTTGTCCTTTTTTAAACGATGGTTTAGTTTCAG
>SKHV01000505.1 GCA_007116765.1 Prolixibacteraceae bacterium
GGGTAGGAAAGAAGAAAATGTGGGAAGACATTAAGCTGTCGTACAGTGCTCAGTTCGACAGCCGAATAAATACCAAAGAATATCTCATATTAAGCACTCCCTATGCCGACTGGAAAAAAGGAATTCGCCATAATATTCCTTTTACACTTCCCTCGTTCAGGCTGTTTAATCACATCAATATTACGCCTTCGATAAGTTACAACGAGCGTTGGTATTTCGATTATATTGAAAAGTACTGGATTGATGGTTATCAAACGATTGATAATGAAACCGGAATGCAGAAATGGATACCGGGCAGGGTTGAAACTGTTTCGAATAACGGTTTCAGGCGTAATTACGATTATTCGTACAGTATTAGCTCAAGTTCAACCGTATATGGAATGTTCAATATGGTGAATCCCAATTGGCGTCTAAAAGCAATCAGGCATAAAATGGATCCGAGCATCGGTTTCAGCTACCGTCCCGATTTTTCGGAGCCACGATTCGGATTTTTCGACATGGTACAAATCGACTCTCTTGGTAATTATCAAGAATATAATATGTTTGAAGGTGCAATGTACGGTTCGGCAAGTGCTGGACGTAGCGGTTCAATCAATTTTAGCCTTAATAATAACATTGAAATGAAGCTGGCAAACGATAACGATACCACAGCAAAAGAGAAGTTTACAAAAGTTGCAATTTTTGATAACCTTGGTTTCAGTAGTTCTTATAACCTGGCTGCCGACTCGCTGAACTTGTCGCCTTTTTCAATTAATGCACGTACAAAAATTGCCGGCTATTCCATTAACGTAACCGGTACTCTCGACCCCTATGCAATTGACGACCGAGGTAGAAAATACAACCAATATATGTGGAACGAAACTACGGGAATAGGGCGCTTAGGTCGTATTACTAATTTAAGTACCGGGTTTAGTTTAAGCTACAGCTCCGACCAATTGCAAAAGACACTTGACGAACGAAGAAAAGAACAGGGCGAAAACGATGACGGTGAAGAAACAACAGTTAAAAAACATCCCGGATACTCGCCTTTTAACATGCCGTGGCGCGTAAGTGCTAATTATAACTTCAATTATTCTAATTCAACCGGTACTCCACGTTGGGTGCAGTCGGTTTCAGTAAGCGGGAATCTGGATCTTACTCCGAAGTGGAAAGCGAATTTCTCTTCGGGTTTCGATTTTATTGCCATGGAGCTTACACATACCAGGGTAGGAATTACACGCGATTTGCACTGCTGGACCATGTCGTTTGATTTTTCACCGGTAAGTACCCGTCCATTTTATACTTTCACTATTAGAGCCAATGCCTCAATGTTGTCAGATTTGAGAATTAACAAATCGGATCGGGACTTTTAATTTGCAGAATAAGTAAATTGACTTAGCAAATAATACCTCAATTGAAACCCGAATCAAAAATTGAAGATTGAAAGCAATAACCCATACATTTAAAAACTATGAAACGAATAATTAACACAAGCAATGCCCCCGCTGCCATTGGTCCATACAGTCAGGCAGTTGAAGTGAGCCAAACACTTTATATTTCAGGACAAATACCGCTAAATCCCGAAACAGGTAAAATAGTAGAAGGCGGTATAGGTGAACAAACCCAACAGGTTATGAAAAATATCGGAGCTATACTTGAAGCCGCTGGTTATACTTTTCCCCATGTGGTAAAATCAACTTGTTTGTTGAGCGATATGGTAAATTTCAAAGCCATGAATGATGTTTACGGTAAATATTACCCCAAAAATGCACCGGCAAGAGCAGCTTTTGCAGTAAAAGACTTGCCTATGGGGGTTTTGGTTGAAATTGAAACCATTGCAGTGAAATAGTGCGTTTTGTGTTTGATAAACACGAAATTATTATTAATTTTGCGCGCTCAATCCGCTGAATCCATGTACGCGATTATTTACCGGTCGATTACGCGGGTTGAATAGAGAGAAATAAATATTAACAATTTACAAAAAAGGTAAATCAAGTATGATTAATCAGTACGAAACTGTATTTATTGCTACCCCTGTGTTGTCAGAAGCACAGTTTAAAGAGGCAGTTACTAAATTCAGCGCATTCATTACCGAAAATGGTGGAGAAATCATTCACCAGGAAGATTGGGGACTCAAGAAGCTTGCCTATCCAATCCAAAAGAAATCAACCGGCTTTTATCATTTAATTGAGTTCAAAGCAGAAACTTCATTCATCCAAAAGTTGGAAACTATGTATCGTCGCGACGAGCGTATTATTCGTTTCCTAACTTTCCGCTTGGATAAATATGCTGCCGTGTACAGTGAGAAACGTCGTAATAAAATTAAAGCTAAAACAGAGGAGAAATAGGTTATGGCATCAAATCAATCAGAAATCAGATACTTAACTCCACCAACAGTTGAGATTAAGAAAAAGAAATATTGCCGTTTCAAAAAGAACGGGATTAAATTTGTTGATTACAAAGACCCTGAGTTCCTTAAAAAGTTTCTCAACGAGCAAGGTAAAATTTTACCACGCCGTATTACCGGTACTTCACTGAAGTACCAACGTAAAGTTTCGCAGGCAGTAAAACGTGCACGTCATATTGCATTGCTGCCTTATGTAACCGATTTGATGAAATAAAAAAGGAGGACTTACAAATGGAAATCATTCTGAAACAAGACGTACAGGGCTTAGGTTCTAAAGACGATATTGCAAAAGTGAAAGATGGTTACGGACGTAATTACCTCATACCGCAAGGTATGGCTGTAGTTGCAACCGAATCAGCAAAAAAAGTAATGGCTGAGAATACTCGTCAGCGTGCACATAAAGAGGCGAAACTGAAAGACGAAGCTCTGGTTGTTGCCGGAAAATTGAAAGACATTAAAGTCTCAATTGGTGCAAAAACAAGCACAGCGGGTAAAATATTCGGCTCGGTCAATAACATTCAACTTGCTGAAGTAATTGCTGAACAGGGAATCGATA
This sequence comes from Prolixibacteraceae bacterium, assembly GCA_007116765.1. Lineage (GTDB taxonomy): Bacteria > Bacteroidota > Bacteroidia > Bacteroidales > Prolixibacteraceae > Roseimarinus. Next base: position 2,943 of record SKHV01000505.1, read on the forward strand.
TTGAACGCAAAAACATTACTATGGCAAAAGATGGTGTAAAAGAAGTTGGCACTCATACTGCTAAAATTAAACTGCACCGCGAAGTAGTTGTAGATTTCGAATTCGAAGTAGTATCGGAATAGTATTTAATTCAAACACACGAACACATTTTTCAAACAAACATAAAAAAGGCTGTCGATTTCGACAGCCTTTTTTATTATATCGTAAGTTCGTTTATATATTTGAGCGAGTGGTAGGCATGATTGGCAATGACCGCAATTTCCTGGAACGAATCGCAGTAAACCATACCGACTTTGTATTTGTATGTTCCTTTTTTGATATCTTTTAAATGTATCAAGTTAAGCTTCTCGGCATAAAGATCAATCTCATCGCGTTTGTTCCTGTATTCAACTACATCAACCCGAGGGTTTTTCATGTTTATTTTTTCGGGCAAAACCTTCATCATTTCTTCTGTCATTTGGGTAATGCTTTCAATGTTTTTATTCATCTCATCTGTAAACTTCATTTTTTTATTTTTTCTCAAGTAAAGAAGTTCTGCTGTATTGTAGCATGCATCGTCCATACTTTCGATACGGCTTACCAGCTTTAAAAGTGCGTTTATATTTTCCGAAGAGTTTTTACTCAATTTCGACGACGAAAGTTGGGTAACAAATGTGGCAATCTCTTCTTCAATACGATCGGCAATTTCTTCGTATTTTCTAATTTTTGCAATGAGCTTTTCTGTTTTCTTTGCCCCGATATCTTCCTGTGCTAATTCTCTTACCAGATTAAACATTTTCAGGCTTCTTTCAATAAAGACACCAATTTCTTTTTTTGCTTGCACCATGGCAATTTCATCAACCGAAAGCAAATTGGTTGAGATATACTTCAACTTGAATATTTCATCGTCTTCGTCTTTTACCGGAATCATCCAAGTTACAGCACGGGCAATGGAGGGTATAAACCATATTTGCAATAAGGTATTCAAAATATTGAATGTAGTGTGGAAAACCGACAAGGCAATAGGAAGGATTACATGATTGTCGCTTAGTGTATTTTGCGGCAAGAGAGGTGAGCCAAGGTTGATTTTTACTAAAAACCAATCAATAAACTGAATAAATGGCATGAATAGCACAAGGACAATAAACACACCTACCATATTAAATATCAGGTGAGCACGGGCTGCTCGTTTCGCAGTTGTGTTTACCACAATGGCCGCCAGGTTGGCTGTAACTGTAGTTCCAATATTTTCGCCCAATACCATTGCCGCTGCCATTGGGAAATCAATCCAGCCGTTAAAGCACATTACTAATGTGAGTGCCATAACCGCACTCGACGATTGAATTACAATGGTGAGTAACGAGCCAGTTATTAAGAAAATCAATATAGATTGGAAGCCCATAGATGAATAGCGGGCAATAAACTCAAGTATTTGCGGGTTTCCGTTTATGTCGGGTACCGAATTTTTCAAAAAATCGAGCCCCATAAACAATATAGCAAAACCAATAATTAGCTGCCCTATAGATGCTCTGCGAGGAACTTTTGAGAAAACAAAAGGTATTGCTACACCTATAAGCGGCAGGGCAAACATGCTGATATTCACCTTAAAGCCTAAGAGTGTAATTATCCAGGCTGTTACGGTAGTACCGATGTTGGCACCCATTATAACCCCTATGCTTTGAACCAGGGTTAGCAGGCCTGCATTTACAAAACTAACCACCATTACAGTGGTTGCCGATGACGACTGTATGAAAGCAGTTATGAGAATTCCGGTTATTACTCCTTTAACCCGGTTCGAGGTCATTGAACTCAGAATGTTTCTCATTTTATCGCCGGCTACTTTTTGGAGTGCTTCGCTCATGAGCTTCATTCCGTAGAGGAAAAATCCCAATGAGCCTATAAGTCGTAAAAAGTCGTAAAGTGAATATTCCATATTTTTTTATTGAAACTGATTTTTAAATCACGATATTTTTGTAGTAATATGAATAAGCGCTGAGCCTTGATTGATAATAGGTGAATGTTCGCAACATATAATGTATCCGCTGTTAGGTGCTTTTACCCATTTTTCAAAGTCGCCAAACGGATCTGAAATA
>SKHV01000014.1 GCA_007116765.1 Prolixibacteraceae bacterium
AAAACAACTCTCTATAATACAAGCATGTTGATTTTACTGATATCTTTCCTATTTTTGAGTTGTCAAGACACCATAGTTCCACAAAAATGGGTGGGAACCTGGAGTACAGCTCCTCAACTTGTTGAACCTCACAACATGCCTCCCGAGCCCGGGCTTAGCAACAATACTTTAAGGCAAGTGTTGCGCGTTTCGCTTGGAGGTGACAGTTTGCGGGTATATTTTTCAAATCAATACGGAACAAGCCCTGTAAAAATGAACGAGGTGCAAATAGCTTTATCCGAAGGTGGAAGTTCAATTGCTGAAAACTCAATACAAACCCTGACATTCAACGGAAATAAAACAGTTACCATGAAACCCGGCGAAACAACTGTTTCCGATGCCTTTGCATTCAAACTCGAAAACAGAAGCGATTTGGCACTTACTATACATTTTGGCGAAACCTCGTCGCAGGTAACCGGACATCCGGGGTCAAGAACAAGCTCGTACATAAACGAAGGAAATCATATTTCAGCTAAAAACCTTGAAAAAGCAATTAAAGCCGAACGTTGGTACATACTTACAGGTATCGACGTAAAAACTACTGAAGAAGCCGGTGCTGTAGTAATAATAGGCAACTCCATTACCGACGGCAGAGGCTCGGGTACCGACAAGCAAAACCGTTGGCCCGATATTCTTTCAGAACAACTGCTCAATAACGAATTGACCAGTCAAGTAGCTCTACTTAACCAGGGCATTGGGGGTAATTGCGTACTCAAAAATTGCTTAGGCCCATCTGCAATCGACCGTTTCGAGCGCGATGTGATAAGGCAAAGTGGCGTAAAGTGGCTCATCATTCTGCACGGAGTAAACGATTTGGGACAAACACGCGACAGCACCAACGCAATGCAAGTTGCAGAAAATTTAATTTCGGCTTACGAGTACATGATTGATGAAGCTCACAAAAACAACATTAAGGCTTACGGAGCCACTATTCTGCCCTTCGGAGAATCGTTTTACTACACCGATTATCGTGAACTTGCACGAAACACCGTAAACAATTGGATTAGAGTAAGCGACCGCTTTGATGCCGTGATAGACTTCGACTTACTTATGAGAAACCCTGAAAATACGGCTACTTTATTGCCCGATGTGCATACAGGAGACTTCTTGCACCCTAACGAGTACGGATACCAACTCATGGGGCAGGCAATTGATTCCTCACTTTTCGAATAAACGGCAAATTGAACTTACTCGAATAAATAGCGTTAGTTGTTAAAATAGTTTTCGTTTTAAGTGAATTTGACACAAAAAAGACAATATGAAAATACGTTGGGGAATATTAAGTACAGCCAACATTGGCTTGCAGAAAGTGATACCGGCCATACAAATGGCATCAAACTGCAAAGTAGTGGCCATCGCATCGCGCGACGAAGAGAAAGCCCAAAAAGCAGCCTCCGATTTGGGCATTCCCAAATATTTTTCTTCTTACGAAGATTTACTAGCCGACCCAGAAATTGATGCAATATACAATCCGCTACCCAATAACCTGCATGTTATATGGTCGCTTAAAGCTCTCGAAGCCGGAAAACATGTATTGTGCGAAAAGCCCATTGGAAAGAACACCGAAGAGGCACAAACACTCATTCAACAAAGTGCAAATTACCCGCACCTGAAAATAATGGAAGCCTTTATGTACCGCTTCCATCCGCAATGGGAAAAAACCATACAGCTTATTGAGGCAGGAAAAATTGGAGAAGTTAAAGCTATTCAGTCTTTCTTTTCATATTTCAACATACAACCCGACAACATACGCAACCAATTAGATACCGGGGGCGGTGCGCTAATGGACATAGGGTGCTATTGCATTCAGTTTGCACGCTATATACTAAAAGCTGAACCCCTGAGGGTGATGAGCCTTGTAAACCGCGACCCGGTAATGAAAATCGACCATACCACCTCGGGAATGCTCGATTTTGGGAACGGCAAATCTGCATCGTTTACCTGTTCTACTCAACTTCATCCCTTTCAACGTTTGCAAATAAACGGTACCGAAGGACGAATAGAAATTGAAATTCCGGTGAATGCCCCACCCGATCGTATGCTGAAAATAAGCCTTTTTAGGCAAGAGCAAAGTAAAGAAATGTTTATTGGCCCAGCCGACCAATACACACTTCAAGCCGAAGCATTTGCAAATTCAATTATTAATAATATTGAGGTTCCTACGCCATTAAACGATGCAATGCAAAACATGACCGTGATTGACGCTTTGTTTGAAAGCGAAAAAACCAACAGCTGGATAAAAATATAAAAATGCAATTTTCGGCTTCGTATAAAAAATACACCTTGCAATTTAAACGCCCCGCAGGCACTTCGCGAGGTATTTATAATTCGAAGGAAAGTTGGTTCATTTTCCTTTCACAAAACAATAAAACAGGTGTGGGTGAATGCTCGCTGCTCAAAGGGCTTAGTATTGACGACAGTCCCGATTTTGAAATAAAACTCAACGAAATTTGTCAAAGCATCAATGCCGGCATTTTCAACTTCGATGAGCCATTGCACCGCTTCCCATCAATTCAATTTGGGCTCGAAACGGCCTTACTTGATTTGCAGCATGGAGGAAATCACCTAATTTTCCCTTCCGATTTTACAAGCGGTAAAAGAAGCATCACTACCAACGGCCTTATTTGGATGGGCTCTTCAGAATTTATGAACCAACAAATTGCTGAAAAAATTGAACAAGGATTTTCCTGCATCAAACTCAAAGTTGGTGCTGCGGATTGGGAAACCGAAAAAGCCATAATTGAAGCATTGCGCAGCAAGTTCTCAGCAAAACAACTTACCATTAGGGTTGATGCAAACGGAGCCTATAGCCCTGAGCAAGCTGAAAATATAATGCAACAACTTGTCTCACTCAACGTACACTCCATTGAACAGCCCATTGCTGCCGGCAATTGGGATAAAATGCACCAGCTATGCACCACAAGTCCATTGGCCATAGCACTCGACGAAGAATTGATTGGCATTTATCCCACTGAAAAAAAAATACAGCTGCTAGAAACCATTAAACCCAAGTATCTAATATTGAAGCCCGGCTTATTGGGCGGGTTTTCTTCATCGGACGAATGGATTGAACTGGCTAAGCGTTTAAACATAAGGTGGTGGGCCACATCGGCTCTCGAATCGAATATTGGTCTCAATGCAATAGCCCAATGGACGGCCACTAAAAATAACCCGCTTCCACAGGGACTTGGCACCGGTATGCTTTATACCAACAATATCGATTCGCCGCTTTACTTAAATGGCGAAAATTTATTGTACAACACCCAAAAAAAATGGGGCGAAATAAACGGTGATGAATAAGCCCAAAATAAATATCAACAACAGGCTACATAGCATCAATGATATTGAGGCTATTTATTCATCTCCGGAAACAGCTCAGTGGGAGAAAGATATTTGCAGTTTCATTTTCGAATGGTTTAACAAGAACAATTACATAGAGCAAAAAACATCGGGCAGTACGGGCACCCCTAAAACCCTAAAGCTGAAAAAAACGGCTATGCTGGCCTCGGCACAAAAAACACTGGAATTTTTCAAGCTGAAAAAAGGCGAAAAGGTGCTACTTTGTTTGCCAGCGCATTACATTGCCGGCAAAATGATGATGGTACGCGCTATTGCCGGTAATCTTAATCTCATTATCGCTAAGCCCGAAGGAATACCCGAAATTCCTCCTTCCACAATTAGCTTTGCCGCAATGGTTCCCATCCAATTGCATAAACTCATTGAAAACAATTGCAATTTTAGCAACATCGAAAACCTTATTGTAGGCGGAGCAGCAGTTGACGATAGCCTTTTGACAAAATTAAAAGCACTCAGCACCAACGTTTATGCAACCTACGGTATGACTGAAACCTGTTCGCATATTGCGCTGCAAAAACTCAATGGAACAAAACCCGACCCGTACTTTCGGCTGCTCAACGGGTTCTCCATTACAACAAACAGTTCAGGCTGTTTGGTAATTGATGCACCTGAGTTTTCTGAAAAACCCATTGAAACTACCGATTTGGTAGATATAGTTTCCCCACATGAATTCCGCTGGCTTGGCCGTGCCGACAATATCATAAACAGCGGAGGCATTAAAATTTTACCCGAACAACTGGAACATGATATTTCTGAAATCATTCAATGCGAATGCCTTGTGGCGGGGATACCGGATACTGTTCTTGGCCAAAAAATAATACTGATTATTGAAAAAACTACCAATGAAGATATTAATGAAACATTTAAAAAAATAAAATCGAAAATAGAAAAACACCGTGCGCCTAAAGAAATATTCGAAATCGAAAATTTCGTACGCAATGAATCAATGAAAATTGACCGAAAAAAAACTATTGAAATATTATTCGATAAAGTGTAATTTAGCCATATATTGAGATGCTTATAAATTAATCTGGTAAAAAACAATCATGAACAAAACCGCTTATTTAATTATTTTATTTTTTGCGTTTATCGGTTGCCGGGTACACCAAGCTCCGGTATATCCTTCGCATACAAGTCAAAACTCGCTCGATTGGGCCGGCACTTATAAAAATATTATGCCTTGTGCCGACTGTGAAGGAATCGACACCGAGCTTACCATTGAATACGACAACAGCTACATTTTGCGTACGAAATACCTTGGGAAAGACAGCGGGAACGTGTTTACTTCAAATGGTAATTTTGAATGGAACAGCAAAGGCAATACTATTACGCTAAAGAATGAACACGAAAATTCAGTCAAGCAGTATTTCGTAGGCGAAAACTACATCGCGCAGCTCGACATGAAAGGAGCACGAATTACAGGCGATTTGGCTGAAATGTATATTCTACACAAACAAGTGGCAAAACCGCTTGAAAGCGAGCTAAGCAACAAACACTGGGAGCTGACACACTTATACGACGCTGCAATTGACAAAAGCCTGCTTTCATCACTTCCTTTCTTGCTTTTCAATGCAAATGAAGGCCGAATCAACGGGAATTCAGGATGTAACATTATCAACGGCAAATATTATCTTGAAAACGAAAACACAATACGATTTTCAAATGTGGCAAGCACTCGAATGCAGTGTGGCCACATGCAAGTTGAAGCCGACATGCATAAAATGCTAAAAAGCACCTTGAACTACAAAGTAAATGCCGACACTTTAACTTTCCACTCAAGCAATACCCAAAATCATGTAGCCACATTTATTTTACAGAATAAGTAATAAACCTTAAATGGCCACAAACACCGATTTTTTCGACAGAGTTTTCGAAGTAGTGAAGCAAATACCTACAGGCAGAGTGACCAGCTACGGAGCAATAGCATCATACTTAGGTAGCCGCCAATCGGCAAGAGTAGTGGGTTGGGCAATGAATGCTTCACACGCCTTACCTGAGTATATTCCGGCTCACCGTGTAGTAAACCGAAACGGCATGCTAAGCGGAAAGAATTTTTTTGGAGGTTCAAACATAATGCAGGAACTACTTGAAAGTGAAGGGATGGTAATTGAGGATGATTTAATCGCGAATTTCAAACAACATTTTTGGGATCCCTCCATTGAACTCAACAATAAAGACTAATTCGTCTGCTTTTTGACTCTAATTTTATAACTTTGCATATTAAACAAATACAAAACTCAATGGTAATTCAACCTAAAGACATAACAGAAGTCCTGCGCAGTGTAAACATGCCGGGTAGCCACGAGAATATTGTTGACCTGGATATGGTGCAACAAATTCGTATCGAAGGCAAAAAAGTGAGCTTCACTTTAGTTTTTCAGCGCTCAAACGACCCCAACATACCCATAGTAAAATCGCTTTGCGTACAAGCCATTTGGAAAACACTTGGCCGCGAGGTTGAAATAGCCGGAAACATCACCGCACGTTCGATACACGACATGCAACGCCCAATTTTGCCCGGAGTTAAAAATATAATCGCAATTGCATCGGGCAAAGGTGGAGTGGGTAAATCAACCGTATCGTCGAACCTAGCAGTAGCCCTTGCAAAAACCGGTGCTTCGGTGGGATTAATCGATGCCGACATATATGGCCCGTCAATACCCATTATGTTTGGCGAAGAAAACTCAAAGCCTATGGGCGAAAAGGTTGACAACCGCGACATGATAGTGCCCATAGAAAAATATGGGGTAAAGATTCTTTCCATTGGATTCTTCATCAAACAAAACGATGCCTTAGTGTGGCGCGGGCCCATGGCTTCGAACGCGCTAAAACAACTTATTTCCGACGCAATTTGGGGCAGTCTCGATTATTTGCTCATTGATTTGCCCCCGGGAACCAGCGACATACACCTCACGCTTATGCAAACCGTTCCGGTTTCAGGAGCAATAATTGTAAGCACTCCACAAAACGTGGCACTGGCCGATGTAATACGTGGAGTAAATATGTTCAAAGGAAAATCGGTTGATGTACCCGTATTGGGCTTAATTGAAAACATGGCATGGTTTACTCCCGAAGAACTTCCCGAAAAAAAATATTACATTTTCGGAAAAGAAGGCGGTAAAAAAATGGCTGAAGAACTGCAAATTCCATTCATTGGTGAAATTCCTATTGTTCAGAGCATTCGCGAAGGTGGCGATAGCGGCATTCCCGAAGCAGTCAATTCAGAAACAATAATTGGTAAAGCTTTCGCCAATATAGCCAATAGTGTTATTGAGCAAATTAAGATAAGAAACAATGAGCTTCCGCCTTCCGAAAAAATAAAAGTTACACGCAAATAAAAAAATACATTTAAAAAAACAGATTTTGCTTTTACTTCTGCTTAATATTCAATAGATTTGCTTAGAAAGATTTTGTTTAGTATTCAACATTTCAGTGTATTGCCAGAATTGTTACGCTTCACAACTTCTAAAAATGTAGAATTATTCAATTTTTATTAATTAATTTTTTATGGACATTTTTGTAGCAAAACTTAACTCCGACACCACTGCCGAGCAACTCACGGAGTTATTCAGCCAATTCGGCACAGTATCTTCCAGTAAAGTGATTATGGATCGTGATACCGGCACCTCTAAAGGTTATGGTTTCGTAGAAATGGAAGACGAAACAGAAGGCTCGTCGGCCATTGAGCAATTGAATGAAACAGAGTTCATGGGAAACATGATTGTGGCTAAAAAGTCAGAACCACGTGCTCAGGAACGACGCTCGTTTGACCGCCGACCCTCAGGTGGAGGTGGTGGCGGCTATGGCCGCAGACCCGATTCAAGCCGGGGCAGATACGACCAAAATCGCGGACGCGATGGTGGTGGAGGTGATCGCAGATCGTTTAACCGTGACAGAGACAAAGACAGGGACAGAGGTTACAACAGATACGACTAAATAAAAAAAGCAGGATAAATTTCCTGCTTTTTTTATTTCTGCCCCTCGAAAATAAGTTTCCTCAAATTATTCATTGTGATGTAAGGCGAATCAACTGCAAGCATATTGGTCAGCCACGAGGGAATATACCCACCGGGATTGGTATGCATTTGAAAAACAACTCTGGTTCTTTCAGGCGATAAGGGGACTAACTGCCAATATCCATTCGACCATGGAATACGCAAATAACCCGAAGGCACCGGCGCCTCGCACTCAAAAGTCCTCATGTGTACTACTACTGCGCCCGAATAAGGGTTTACCTCTTTTACATTATAAAACCACCCTTCGCGGTTCTTCACAATTAAAGGTGTATCGGAAATGTAATGATAAACGACTGAGTCGCCCAACTTTTCAGCCAAACTCACTTTAGTGGTACGGTAACACCACTCGGGATAACGTTCCACATCTTCGATAATTTGCAACAGCTCATCCACGCTTGCATCAATTTCCATTTCGCCCCTGAATGGCTTCAGGTTATTGTCTTCCAAATTAAGAGTATAAACCCTTATCCCTTCTTTTTCAAATTCAAATTTCCACTGATTGGCCATCAAATCCGAACTTGTAAAAATAAGCATTATGAATAAAGCTTTCAATAAACTCTTATGCCGCATAAACCAAAAAACATAAAAAACCGCAGCAGTAAAAAACAGTCCTCCAAGTATTAATCCGTATCCTAATACTCTAATTGAATAATAAACCCCAACAAAACCCAGTAGGCAAAACAGGGCATTCGCAAATAACAAGTATGCTGCTGTTCTCCCGTACAGCTTGTCGCGCATCAAAAAAATTCCGAAAATAAGCGATGGGATTCCAAGCAATGCATAGGCTATACTATTCCATAACCCGACAGTACTGCCCGGAGCTAAATGTATCCAATTATATACAGAAGTAATATCGACAGGTGCTAAATTGGTTTCAAAAAGGCGATGGCTTAAACCTGGCAAATAAACATATTGCGAAACGTACACAAACAAATTTATAAGACCATAAACCAGCACGAAAACAAATGCAGCCATGCTAACTACTCGATGCTTAGCCTTGTAAACCGAAAATAAAATGAAAAAAAAGAACACGACCACTACTGTGATAAGCGATGCATTCACATAGCTTATCACAAATAATGGAGTCGTTTTCATTATATACTGAACATATTCTAACTCACTTACTCCTTTACCTACCTGAGTATAAAGTGCAATAGTTGTAAGTCCCCAAATAAAGAGTAAAGCCAGTAAAACTAACGACAGTTGTTCGCCTCGTTTGAAAAGTTTAACCATCGGCTTTTAATTATTCTTTCTGCATGGCATCGTCAAATGCCACATCCGATGGTTCAAAGTCAATTCTCTTCACCAGTTCGCAAGCTTCGGTAGCACCTTGCTCACGGTTCATGCCGCTGTCTTCCCATTCAACCGACAGGGGGCCTTTGTAGCCAATGTCGTTAAGGGCACGTATTATGTTTTCAAAATTGACTTTACCACGACCCGGGCTGCGGAAATTCCAGTAGCGCCTGTTATCGCCAAATGTTGCATGGCCACCAAACACGCCAATATCTTTGGGCACATCGCTCCAGTACACATCTTTAATATGTACATGGAAAATACGCTCGGCAAACTCGTAAATAAACTTCACGTAGTCAACATGCTGATAGGCAAAGTGGCTGGGATCGTAATTGAAGCCGAATGCCGGGTGATAATCGAGTGCTTTTAGCGCCAAATGGGCAGTGTGAATATCGAAAGCTATTTCGGTGGGATGTGCTTCGAGTGCGTATTTAACTCCTAATTTTTGATATTCGTCGAGAATGGGTTTCCACCTTTTGGCAAAATCTTCGTAGCCTTTTTCAATCATTCCCTCGGTCAAAGGCGGGAAGGCATACAAGGCATGCCAAATTGGGCTGCCGGTAAAACCCACTACCGTGTCAATTCCTAGTCTTTTTGCAGCTTCGGCTGTTTTTACCATTTCTTCGGCAGCACGTTGGCGCACGCCTTCGGGGTCGCCATTGCCCCAAATATATTCTGGAACAACGCCTTTGTGACGTTCGTCAATATTATCGCACACGCACTGGCTCACCAGGTGGGTCGAAATGGTGTACAAATCGAGATTGTGCTTTTTCAACAAGGCTTTTCGCTCATCGCAATAATTTTGATCGGCCTTATCAATTTCCATGTGGTCGCCCCAAGTGCAAAGTTCAAGCCCGTCGTATCCTAACTGGGTAGCTTTTTTGCACATTTCATCTATAGGCAGGTCGGCCCATTGGCCTGTAAATAATGTTATTGGTCTTGACATATTTTTATTTTTTTGAGCCTCACTCCTCCCCTTCCCTTTGGTGTCCCTTTTGAGGAAAAAGAAGGTGTAAGAAAAGGCTATTGTTATTAATTCAATCTATTCAAATATCCTCCCCTTTGGGGGAGTTAGAGGGGGCTTCTTATTCCCCGAATTTAACCCACTTCACATCGTGGTCATACCCGGCTTTTACCACGGTATCGATAAACTGCATGCCGCGTACCCCGTCTTCAACACCGGGGAAATCGAGCATTTCGGGAGTAGCTTCAACACCGTCCATTTTGGCCATTACGGTAAGGGCAAAGTTGCGGTAAATGTTGGCAAAAGCTTCGAGGTAACCCTCGGGGTGGCCGCCGGGCGTGCGTGTATTGTGCACGGCTGCATTGCTGTCCATACTGGTAGATACACGCAGTATTTGCATGGGCTTGTCGGTCCATTTCAATGTGAGGGTGTTTGGCTCGTGCTGCTGCCACTCCAATCCGCCGTTCTCGCCGTACACACGGATTTTTACGTTGTTTTCTTCGCCGGCTGCCACCTGCGTTGCCATAAGCACGCCTGTTGCACCTTGCTCAAAGCGAAGCAAAGCAGCGCCGTCATCGTCGAGCTGACGACCGGGTACGTAAATATTCAGTTCGGCACAAAGCTCGGTGACCTTTAACCCGCTAATATATTCGGCCAAATGGTGGGCGTGGGTTCCTATATCGCCCATGCAACCGGCTTTGCCCGAACGTGCCGGGTCGGTACGCCACGTTGCCTGCGCATTGCCGGTATCTTCAAGTTTTGATGAAAGCCAGCCTTGTGGATATTCCACATAAATTTTTCTTATTCTTCCCAGTTCGCCATCGGCAACCATTTGCCTGGCATGTTTTACAGCCGGATAACCGGCATAAGTATGCGTAAGAGCCAAAACCAAACCGGTTTCTTCTACCTTCTTTTTCAACTTTAAAGCTTCGTTGAGCGTAAAAGTGAAAGGCTTATCAATTATCACGTGAAACCCATTTTCAAGGGCTTTCAAGGCCGGGTCGAAATGCACTGAGTTGGGAGTTACAATGGCCACAAAATCCATGCGTTCACCTAGTGGCAGTTGTGCCTCTCTCTCTATCATTTCGGCATACGAACCATACACCCGGTTCTCGGGCAGGTAGAATTGTTTACCCGACTTTTTCGATTTCTCGGGAGTGGAACTAAAGCAACCACATACCATTTCAATTTGGTTGTCCATGAAGGCGGCTATGCGGTGTATTGCACCAATAAAGGCACCTTCGCCCCCGCCAATCATTCCCATTCGAAGTTTTCTTTCCATAGAATATATTTTTAATAGCTTATAAGTTTCAAAAAATTGTTGGGAAGTTAATAACTCTTTTTCAGGCTTGCAAAAAATATTGATTTTCAATATCGCTTGCATGAAACCATCAAGTTATTTTTTTATAAAAATATAAAAACCTGTATTTATCTGTTTCAAAATTCTTATTTTTAAAGAAAAAATGCACTTAACAACACTCTTACCACTGGCTGCAATAGCTTTATCCGTTACAAATACAACAGAAGCCCAGGTTCCAAATATTGTAATTTTTAATACCGACGACCAAGGCTGGTCAGATCTTGGAAGCTATGGGGCAATCGGTTACGAAACACCAAACATTGACTCGCTGGCAGCACATGGTATTAAATTCACAAGTTTTTATGCTGCTTCATCCGTTTCGTCTCCATCGAGGGCATCGCTGCTTACAGCTTCTTACCCTTTGCGAGTAGGTTTGCCTGAAGTGCTTGCCCCTGAAGGCCCTAAATGGGCCGAGGGGCGTAATAACATGGGGCTTAACCCAAATGAAACAACCATTCCCAGACTATTAAAGCCTCTGGGTTACGCTACGGGATGTATAGGCAAATGGCATTTAGGACATCACGAAGATTTTCTGCCATTAAATCATGGTTTCGACATTTTTTTTGGGCTGCCCTACTCCAATGATATGCGCCCCGAGACAGCTTCCTTTTACCCCGATTTACCTCTGATTTATGGCAACGAAACAATTGAGCTGAACCCTGACCAAACGGATTTAACCATTCGCTTTACAGAACAAGCAATTAATTTCATCTCGCAAAGTTTGGAAAACACAGAACCTTTCTTCCTCTATTTTGCGCATACCATGCCACACACACCGCTGTATGTGAGTGAAAAGTTTGAAGGCTCTACAGAAAATGGAATGTACGGCGATGTGATTGCTGAAATTGATTGGTCGGTGGGCGAAGTGGTAAAAATATTAAGAGACAACGGACAGCTGAATAATACGCTAATAATTTTCACTTCAGATAATGGTCCCTGGCAGGTATTTGGAAACCATGCCGGATTAACCGGCCCTTTCAGGGGAGATAAAGGAACTACATTTGAAGGTGGACACCGGGTACCTGCCATTATGCATTGGCCCGATGTAATCCCGGCCGGACAAGTAAGCGACGAAATAGTTACAAACATGGATATTTTGCCAACTATTTGTAGCTTAAACGGTATTCAATTACCTGAAAATAAAATCGATGGTAAATGCATATTCGAAATTCTGAAAGGCGAACCCGGAGCAAAAAGTCCTCACGATGCATTTTACTATTACAATGGAAGTAATTTAGAGGCTGTACGCTCGGGAAAATGGAAAATACATTTTACCCATAATTACCGAAGTGTTTTAAAACCCGGTTTCGACGGTGATATTGGAAGCTACCACTTTCCCAAACAGGAGGAAGCTTTATATAACCTCGAAACCAACCCCGGTGAAAACATAAATCTAAAAGAAGAATACATTGAAGTTTTTGAAAGGCTTAAAAAAATGGGGGAAATATTTGATGCGGATTTAAAACAAAATGCCCGACCTCCGGGACACATTTAACTAAATTTTTTGAAAAAATCCTGTTCAACAAATATTATTTGTAATTTTCAGGCTGAAACTACAACTAATTACCTTTTAAACCACACAAAATGAATTTTGAAACCTGGCACTATTGGTTCATCGCGGCTTTTGTATTCTTCATGCTTGAGATATTTATTCCCGGATTTATTGTGGGCAGCATAGGTCTTGGATGCCTTATAGCAGCCTTTGGGGCATATCTCGACTTACCACTTTGGTTCAACATCATCCTCTTTATTGCCGGCTTTTTCATAGGCATAACCATGCTGAAGCCGCTGTTGAAACGCACCGCCAAAACAGTCGACATAAAAACCAATGCCGATGGGCTTATCGGGAAACGCGGACAGGTAACTGAACGAATTGAACCAATAATTGGTGGTTGGGTGCGCGTAAACGGCGACGACTGGAAAGCCCTTTCGGTCACGAACAAAGCCATCGAATCCGGCACTGCAATTGAAGTAACCGCACTCGAAAGCATTGTACTCACCGTAAGGCCACTTGAAACCGACAATAACGATAACATTAAAACCGAAACTACAGTTGCTCACACGCTGAACCAAAACAACGGACTGATACTCTCGCTGGGAAACCGCAAGGAAATTGTGAGAAACGATGAAATGTTGTGCTTCTATTCAGAACAAAAAACCACCTACCTGCTGACAAGCGACGGCAAACAAAAACTGGTCGACGAGTCGCTTGAAAAGCTGGAAGAACGACTGGGAAGCCAAAAATTCTTCAGGGCAAACCGGCAATACATTATTTCGCCTCAAATGGTGAAAGAATACAGAACCATGCCCGACGGAAAACTTGAAATCATGCTAAAACCCTTACAAAACCTGCCTTCTGTCATTTCAGTAAGCCGTTTAAAAGCCCATGCATTTCGGAAATGGATCGAAAAACAGGTGTAAATACCGAATTGCATTGGTCTTATAAAAAATGTCATTTCGGCAAACTAAACAATAAAATATTTATACTGGTGAAAATCCAGTCTTATCTTTGCTTCATCGTTCAACTTAAAAACAATCGTTATGGTATTTGAAATTTGGCACATATGGTTAATGGTATCGATACTGTTTTTCATTCTCGAAATATTCATTCCCTCGTTCGTGGTTTTCAATTTTGGTGTAGGTTCGCTTTTTGCTACCCTAATGGCATCTTTCGGAGCTTCGCTGCAATGGCAGCTTTTCATATTTAGTGCTTTTACGCTGGCCAGTTTCTTTTTACTTCGACCCGCACTTAAAAAATGGGCTTACAAACGTTCCGACAAAACAGAAACAAACGTAAACGCCATGATTGGCCGCACGGGAATTGTGTATGAAACCATTGACCCGGCAAACAGCAGCGGCCTGGTAAAAATCGATGGCGATATTTGGCAGGCCATAAGTGCCCAAAACTCAAAAATTGAAAGTGGTAAACTTGTAAAAGTAACAAAGATTGAAAGTATTGTAGTTACAGTAGAACAACAATAACAAGCACGAAAACAATAACAACAAATAATTCATATCAACCTTTAAAACTCTAATATTATGAATCCAGTAATTGTAATTCTCATTTTAGTGGCACTTTTTGTAGTAGTATTTGCCGCTGCCGGTATCCGCATTGTTCAACAATCGCAAACCATGATTATTGAACGATTGGGAAAATACCACCGCACCCTCACATCGGGGTTCAACATCATTATACCCCTGTTTGACCGTCCCCGCCAAATTACATGGCGATATGTTCGCGAAGATTACGACGGGCGAAGTCTTGTTGTTTTCAAGACAAAGGACAGGATTGACCTGCGTGAAACCGTTTACGACTTTCCGCGCCAAAATGTAATTACCAAAGACAATGTAGGCACTGAAATCAACGCCCTGCTTTATTTCCAGATTATGGATCCGGTGAAAGCTGTTTACGAAATCGAAAACCTGCCCAATGCCATTGAGAAACTCACGCAAACCACATTGAGGAACGTAATTGGCGAAATGGATCTCGACGATTCGCTTTCATCGCGCGATACCATCAACAGCAAATTGCGGATTATTCTCGACGATGCCACCAACAAATGGGGCGTTAAGGTTAACCGCGTGGAATTGCAGGACATTAACCCTCCAAAGGACATACGCGATGCTATGGAGAAACAAATGCGTGCCGAACGCGATCGTCGAGCCAAAATACTTGAAGCCGAAGGATTAAAACAAGCTCAGATACTAGAAGCACAAGGCTACAAAGAATCACAAATCAGCCGGGCAGAAGGTGAAAAGAAATCGGCCATACTACGTGCCGAGGGTGAAGCCGAATCGCGCATAAAAGTGGCACAAGCCGAAGCCGAAGCAGTACACAAAATTAAAGATGCCGTTGCAAAAGACGGAGACCCAATTCAATACATGGTAGCCATAAAATACATCGAAACCCTGCAAAACATGGTGTCGGGCGAAGATACCAAAACCGTGTACATGCCCTACGAAGCTACCGGCGTACTTTCGGCAATTGGCGGAATAAAAGAGTTGCTTCAGCAAAAGTAGAAATTGATTCGGGATTGCAGGTTTGAAAATTTCAGGTTGCAGGTTGCAGGTTGGTTCCAGGTTGCAGGTTTCAGGTTCCAGGTTTCTTGCTAATAACCATTGAATTAATAACTTATTGACTTAATGACTTAAATAATGAAAACACTTACTTTATCACTAATATTAATATTCTCGCTAAGCATGCTAAAAGCACAGGACATAAGCGGGAAATGGCAGGGAACAATTGAATTCCCTGGAGCACAACTAAACATAGTCTTCAACATTGAGAAAACCGACGAGGGCTATACCTCAACCCTTGACAGCCCCGACCAAGGTGCTTATGGAATACCGGTAGATAAAACTACAGTGAATGGCAACGAATTGAATATTGAAGCTTCGGCATTAACACTCCGTTTTTCAGGAATATTCAATGGAGAGCAAATAGAAGGAACTTTCTCGCAGGCCGGGCTCGATATCCCTTTGGTATTAAGCCGTAGAGATTCTGACGAAATTAGCTTAATAAGGTCACAGGAACCTATACCTCCTTTCCCTTATCATTCCGAAGATATTATTTTCAGGAACGAAGGAGCCGGAATAAACCTGGCCGGAACCCTTACATTTCCTTCTGAAGGAGGTAAATTTCCCGCAGTAGTGCTTATTTCGGGTAGTGGCCCGCAAAATCGCGACGAGCAGGTTTTTGGACACAAACCCTTTTTGGTATTATCTGATTATCTCACCCGTAACAGTATTGCCGTGTTGCGTTTCGACGACCGTGGCTTTGCCCATTCGGAAGGCAACCACAGCACAGCCACCAGCGAAGATTTTGCTACCGATGTGGAAAGTGCAGTGGCCTATTTGAAAACCCGGAAAGAGATAGACAGCAAAAAAATAGGCCTGATTGGACACAGCGAAGGCGGCTTAATTGCCCCGATGGTTGCTGCCCGGAACAACGAAATTGCTTTTATAGTACTTTTAGCCGGCCCGGGGATAAGCGGTTTGGAACTTCTCCCCTTGCAGTCAGAACTCATAGCCCGCGCATCGGGAATAAGCGATAATGATATCCAAAAATCGTTGCACATAAACAAGCAGATTTTTGAAATGGTGAGCCAATCGACTGATATGGAAAAGCTGAAAACGGAACTTACCAAGTTTTTTAAAAATATGCCCCCGGAAGATTTTCCGGGTGGCAAGCTAAACGACGAAATGATAACGATGCAGGTTAACCAACTGGCTACTCCCTGGATGCGCTACTTTTTGAATTTTAATCCGGCAATTTCGCTAGAAAAAGTAAAGTGTCCGGTACTGGCTGCCAATGGCGAAAAAGACCTTCAGGTTCCACCAAAGGAAAACCTAAACACCATTGAAGCAGCCCTTAAGCGTGGCGGCAATAAAAATGTAAACATTATAGAGTTTCCGGGGCTTAACCACATGTTCCAAGAGTGCGAAACAGGCTCACCGACCGAATACAGCCGAATTGAGCAAACCTTTGCTCCTGTAGCCCTTGATAAAATAAGCAATTGGATTGTTGAGGTGTCAATAAGTCAGTAGTCAGCAGTGAGCAATCAGCAGTGAGCAGTCAGTAGTGAGCAGTCAGTAGTAATTATGTCAATAGTAATCAGTAGACTACGTCTGTTTTATTAATCAAAAAAATTAAAAGAAATGAAAAGAAAAAAAATCTATTTGGGGCTTATACTGGCAATGCTGGGTTTAATCGGCATGGCCACCATGCTTACAATGGATATTCCTTTACCGGCAGGTGTCGAAGAACTTTTAAAGGAAAGTTACACTCCTGCACAGATAAAGCTGCTGATATTGATAAATCCAAGTGTTCTTTTATTTGTAGCTGTGGTTGTGGGCACTATATTATACCAGAAGGTGCATTTGAGGGTGCCTATTGTTGAAAAATGGGTTGGGATCAACAAAGAGCCATTAAATGTGACCGAAATAATTAAATCGGGGGTTATCGGTGTAATTATTGCGGGAATCGGTGTGGTTTTGGTGGTGTTATTGTTTAAACCAATGATGCTTGCCGAATACGAAAAACTATCCCAGTCTGTTCAGCCTTCACTTGCAAACAGATTTTTGTATGGAGGGATTACAGAAGAAATATATCTCAGATTTGGATTGATGACCCTTATTGTGTGGCTAAG
>SKHV01000376.1 GCA_007116765.1 Prolixibacteraceae bacterium
CCCGATTTGGACTTCTTAAAATTTCATGCAGAGGACAAAAAGGAAGCCGAAAGCGATATGTTCGAGGTGATTTGGGGAACAAAAGACAGCGAAATAAAAGACCAAACCGCAACAGCGGCAATGCTAAACTTACAGCCCATGACCTCAAAGCTGAATAAATGGTCATCAAGTGCTGAGCAAATCGAAGAAGAATCCGCTGAAATACTGGCAAATTATTACATTCGGGGCAAATCACCAGAGCAGAAAATCGCAAACATAAGGTACGGAAGGAATTATATAATTTTCTCACCGTCTTATTTGCTTGAATCATATCACAATTCACGGGAGAAAGCAGACCCCGACACGATTAAAGATGCAAAATTGATTGAATATCTTAACTCAAAATACCAGAACGACCCTCATGGTTTGGGAATTGCACTAAAGAAAAAAGAACTTGAAATGTATGTGCATTACACAGTTGAGCAAGTGAGTAGTATTTTCGGGAACATTGAGGCTCAGAAAAAAATGTTGTTCATTGACTGGTGGGAGTCTTTGAATTATGAAGAAAAAGAAAAAGATATTAAAGCCTTAGAAATACTAAGGGATACATTTATTAACCAAAAAACTGTAAATAATGGCAATAGTAGTAGCGAACAAGTACAGACTAGGGATGGACGGGGACAGATTCAGCACGAAGTTTAAAACTCATTTGAGGTCAATCAAAATTGAAGAGGACGACCTGAAAGAGTACAACAAAAGCAGTAACTTTTCAGGGATACTTTACGAGGTAGACAAGGAAAAAACAGCTTATCGGAATGACCTTTTAGCTCCAAAGGCGAAAAAAGGCAGACCAAGTAAAAACGAAAAAACAGATGAATAATGGCAGTAATTGACATTAATGGCGTACAGGTAGAAGTACCCGAGGAAGAGTTTTCAAAGGCAGTTGAAAACGGAAAATTAGTAATTAAAACCGACCTTATTACTTACAAACCAGAAGATTAAAAAAAAAAAAAAAACAATCTGGCAAATGATGAGTATAAAAAAGGACGTACAGCCGGAGAAGAAATGACCGTAAAGGCATTAAAGCAAAAAGCTGGTATTGAAATCGAGGGCAAAGACCCCGACAAGTTTTTAGAGGTATTCAAATCGAATGTTTTAGAACAGGCGAAAATTGAGCCTTCAAAAAAGATTGAAGAATTAACAAAAGACAACGAGAACCTGCGTAAAACATACGGAGAACTTGAAACGACATTCAACACTTTCAAAACAGAAATCACGCAAAAAGAAACACGGGCTAAACGTGACAGCGAATTATTGAAGGTGTTACCAATAGAAGGATTAAAAGTAAAACAAGCGGATGCGCTCGACTTAATGAAGTTGAGAGGGTATGATGTTGATTACGATGAATCGGGAAAACTAATCCCGATGAAAAACGGCGAAGTTGTGAAAGATGAAAAGTTATCACAGCCAATCGATATAAAATCCTTTGCCGAAAATGCGCTTAAATCGCTTGACTTGTTCGACAAGCCACAAGGTGGTAGGGGTGAAGGTGACAGCGACGGCAAAGACAAGCCCGGCAGCTTTGAAGCGTTCACAAAAGAAATGCAAAATAAAGGTGTATCAGATTCAAGCATCGAGTTTAAGGAAGAAATGCAAAAACGAATTACAGCGGGAACGCTAACGATTTAATAAAATAACACTACTCATTTAAAAGCCTTGCAAATATGTGAGGCTTTTTTATTGATATTTATTTGCATTTAGTCTAAATTAAATCTAACTTTGTCAATAAGCCGAGGTACTGGCTTTTATATTACTTTCCTTTTTTCGCTGCAAGGAACATCGCAGCAAGGTTTAGGGGTAAATAGATTCTTTTATTTATTAACTTAAATCATATAATAAAATGGCAAATTACGAAACAGCTAACTTGACGAAATACCAAGCCAGAATTATGGCGGGTTTCAATTCGGGTGAGCTACGATTCAGAGAACCTGCTGTTTTCCGTTCATTCAGGAAGCAGACAGAAATCATGATACCTTCGCATAAAGCAATCAAAAATGCAGCGAAGCGTACAACCGGAGAAGTTAACTATTTTGCACGGTCAAGCCGTTCATTAGGGACTTCCGGAGAAATTCACAACCACACCGGTACACGTGGCGATTCAGCCGTGTTAATTCCTTCCTGGAATGTTTACGATGACAAACTGGTTTGGAGCTTGAAACAAGCAAACGGATTAGTTTTTGAGCGTGACGAAATCATCCAAAATGAAATGTACAACTTTTTGGCGAACGCAGCCGAGGGTGTTGAAGCCCTTGCAGCCGCATTTATCCATGACAACCGTACAGGCGTAAACACTTACGACCGCCAAGGCTCATTCAACGAAACTAATGATGTGTTTGAAATCGAAGATGACACCACATCAATCACTGGTACTGGATACCGTGCATTGCAAATTATCAAGTCGTGTGTAGCAGCTAACAAATGGCAGGGGTATCAACTTGAGGTTTATTGTGATTCTTTAGGTTACGACAAAATGGAAATGTTGGCAGCTCAGGGAGCGCAGAACAAAACTAATTTGTCTTTCCAATTTGGCGGGGTTACTTTCATTAAGTCTTTCGAGCTTGATGCAAAAGCAGTCGCATTGAACTATTTGAAAGGCTACTATGTAGTCGCTCCGTTCGGAACACTTGCTGTTCTTGATTGGATTCCTGAACAATACCGTGGTGGTATTTCTACTAAAGTAAATGAGTACGGGAACATGCTTGACCCGAACACCGGGCTTATATGGGCTACTCATATGTACGAAGAAAGGGCGACCAATACCGGGAACAACGGAGAAAACCAAGATGTCAACACTCAGGTGCAGGCGTTTAGTTATCTTTCGTTTAACCACCAGCCATTGACAACCGCCGATGCTTCACCATTGTTTGCGTTTGCCTTAGTTGAAAAAGGTGTTGAATTAGCATAAGAAAGGAGGACATTATGAAAAAATTACTAAGTATTTTAATCAGTTTGTTCTTTGTTTTTGCGCTAATAGCACAAGACAGGACAGTCGATTTAGGCGCATTGAGAGCCGACCCGACCGCAAAAAACTCATTAACGTGGGATTATAGCGGAGTTGCAGCCGACACACTTACAGCCAATCAGGACACGATCCAGTTTGTCAAGAACGTGAATAAATCGTTTCCTTATGGGTATTACTTCCGTGCAACGGTTGACACCATAGCGGGGGCGGTTACTTTGATAAGTGTTGAAACATACGGGAGAATGTTTGACAGTCAATCATGGACTCAAATCGATTCAACAGCAACAGCGGTAGCCGGAAAAACAAACATTGTTATTGAAAGCTTTACCGATTCAACAAGTATGTTCAGGAACTCTTTAGATGCACATTGGAAACAAATCATGCTGGAGTTTCAACTTACAACCGTGGGTACTGGCAAAGGCGTTAAGATTGATAACATTGATTTTCTAATCGGAGAAACGAAATAAAAATGTACAAAGTTTCGGAAGCAATAACAGCATTAAAGGGCTTGGTAGGTTGGCAACAGCCTATCAATCCCGCAATGCCTGTACTTGATAGCGTAAACAAGACAGCAACAAGCGGGTTGTATTTCGATGAAAACACCCTTGTTAAAATCGAAGCTATCAAAGAAACTCAGGACTATGCAGACATTTCAGACCTTCAATTTAATGAAGTTTTAAAAGGCATTAATGAAAGGGCTATTAAAAGTGTTTGCAAAAATGTTTTCAATAAATCTGATTTTATCGACAGGCAAAGACTTTTTTCTGGTCGTATTAAATTTGATGAAACCACAACTTTAGCAGCCGGTTTTAACGGTTACAAGTTTGTTATAACTGAGAATAATGTTGCTTTTGAAATAACAGATTTATTTTTGTCCTTTCAAAATAATGGTACGCTTAAACTATTATTGTTCGATGCAACAAAAACCGAATTAGTAGATTCCAAAGCAATCACAGTAACGGGCGGAACAACAGAACACACCGCTTTAAATTGGATAATTCGGGAACGGGGGATTTATTATATCGGCTACATTGCCGGTGATTTAATCCCGTATGATAGGGTTTATGGCAAGAACAACGTGCAGGACGTTGAAATAACTCAGGTACGTTCAAACACCAGCACCGAAACGATACCTTTAAATATTACCGGGGATAGCACCTGCAACGGGGTTAACTTCGACATATTTGTTCACAAGGATTACACGGAGCTAATTAAAGACAACGCCCGCATGTTTGCAAGTGCTATTCAAATAGCTGGTCAAATTGAAGTATTAAACCAATACCTTACTTCGATAAGACTAAACAGGGTGCAACGTGCAGCGAAGGGTTTAGCCGATGAAATTCTGGTGAACATTAACGGGTTTTCGAGCGACACAGTAAAAATCAAAGGTTTAAGCCAGTACTATTATGGAGAAATTCAATCTATCAAAAAAGAAATCGACAAATTAAATAAAGGCTATTTTGCTCATGGTTTTACTTGTAATATTCAGCAATGACACTAAATGAAAACATAGAAAAATTAATTGATTGTTTTGAGGCTAAATTATGGGCTTCAAAAGACTGTAAATTTTACGGGCTTGTTGACCGCATCGAAAATACAGAAATGTTTCAAATTAAAGTTAGCCCTATTATATGGACAGATGGCAATGAATACATAGAAGTATTGAACGATGACAACAGGGACGTGACGGCATTCTTTGACGTTCAGCCAAATGTTCAGATGTTTTCAGATGTAATGCAAAGTACTGTAAGGCTTATTTTTCATGTTGATTTAAATACGCTGTATCCTGAAATGACCAGACAAGAGGCAAAGGATTTAGCGATAAAAGAAGCATCAATATGGATAGATGAAAGCCCGTTTAAATTTTCGCAATTAGTGACGGGTTACACATCAATAAGCTATTACAATTACAATAAAGACAATGAAACAAATTTGCATCCTTATTTTTATTTTAGATTCGATTTATCATTAATTCATAACTAAAAAATATTCAAATGAATACAC
>SKHV01000048.1 GCA_007116765.1 Prolixibacteraceae bacterium
ACTTACTGGAAAATTAAGCGGGTGGACAGCCCCAAAAGACATAATACTAAAAGTAGCCGGCATACTAAGCGTAAAAGGCGGTACAGGTGCGATAGTTGAATATTTTGGCGAAGGCGCTCAATCGATATCGTGTACAGGAAAAGGTACAATATGCAATATGGGTGCAGAAATTGGCGCAACCACATCGACCTTTGGCTACGACGACTCCATGCGCCGCTACCTTAAGGCCACCGGCCGCGAAGAGGTGGTAAAACTGGCCGACGAAGTAGCTCCCTATCTCACGGGCGACCCCGAAGTATATGAAAATCCCGAGAAATATTTCGACCAAGTAATCGAAATCAACCTTTCGGAACTTGAGCCCTACCTCAACGGGCCCTTTACTCCCGATTTGGCCACGCCAATTAGCAAAGTGAAAGAAGAGGCTGAAAAAAACGGTTGGCCCACAAAAATAGAAGTCGGCCTAATCGGGTCATGTACTAACTCATCGTACGAAGATATTTCGCGTGCGGCATCGCTGGCCGAACAGGCTGTGGAGAAAAACCTCAAAGCCAAGTCGATGTACACCATTACCCCCGGCTCTGAACAGGTACGCTTCACCATTGAACGCGACGGCTTTATCGAAACTTTCGAAAAAATTGGCGGAAACGTGTTTGCCAATGCCTGTGGCCCGTGCATTGGCCAGTGGCACCGCGAAGGTGCCGACAAAGGAGAAAAGAACACCATAGTGCACTCCTTTAACCGGAACTTTGCCAAACGCGCCGACGGCAACCCCAACACCTATGCCTTTGTAGGTTCGCCCGAAATAGTTACTGCATTGGCCATTGCAGGAGACTTAACATTTAACCCTTTAAGCGATTCGCTTACAAACGAAAAAGGCGAGAAGGTGAAACTCGACCCACCTACAGGCTTTGAACTTCCACCAAATGGCTTCGATGTAAAAGATGCCGGTTTTGTAGCACCTGCTGCCGATGGTTCAAACGTTGAAATAATAGTAAAGCCCGACTCTCAAAGGCTGCAAATATTGACTCCATTCCCGGCATGGGACAGAAAAAACATACAGGGTGCAAAACTGCTCATCAAGGCCAAAGGTAAATGTACAACCGACCATATTTCAATGGCCGGCCCGTGGTTACGCTTCCGTGGCCACCTCGACAATATTTCCGACAACTGCCTTATTGGTGCTGTAAATGCGTTTACCGAGAATACCAACAGCGTGAAAAACCAGCTAACAGGCGAATACGGTGAAGTACCCTCAACTCAACGGGCATACAAAGCAGCCGCAATACCAACCATTGTTGTGGGCGACCACAATTATGGCGAAGGCTCATCGCGCGAACATGCCGCCATGGAACCACGCCACCTGGGAGTATGTGCCGTAGTGGTAAAATCGTTTGCCCGCATACACGAAACCAACCTCAAAAAACAGGGAATGCTGGCACTGACTTTTAACAACGAAGCCGATTACGACAAAATACACGAGGACGACACCTTTAATTTTATCGACCTCGATGAATTTGCCCCCGGCAAACCAATAAACATCGAAATAGTGCATTCCAACGGCGAAAAAGAAATAATTAGCGTAAACCACACATATAACGAACAACAAATTAATTGGTTCAGAGCAGGTTCTGCATTAAATTATTTAAAAATATGACAAAAATTAAAGTAGTAAATCCGGTAGTAGAGTTAGACGGCGATGAAATGACCCGCGTAATATGGTCGTTCATTAAAGAGAAGTTAATCCTTCCTTATCTCGATATTGACATAAAATATTACGATTTGGGAATGGAAAAACGCGACGAAACCAACGACCAGATAACCATTGATTCGGCAAATGCCATAAAAAAATACGGAGTAGGTATAAAGTGCGCAACCATTACACCCGACGAAGCACGGGTTGAAGAGTTTGGGTTGAAAGAAATGTGGAAATCGCCCAACGGCACTATCCGCAATATTTTAGGCGGAACCGTTTTCCGAGAGCCAATAATTATAAACAACATACCACGGCTGGTACCCGGCTGGAAAAAACCAATTTGCATTGGCCGTCATGCTTTTGGCGACCAATATCGTGCAACCGACTTTGTGACCAAAGGGAAAGGAAAACTCACCATTAGTTTTACTCCCAACGATGGCAGCCCTGAACAAAGTTTCAACGTGTACGATTTCGAGGGCGACGGTATTGCCATGGCCATGTACAACACCGATGAGTCGATTTTCGGCTTTGCCCGCTCGTGCATGAACCAGGCACTCGATAAAAAATGGCCACTTTACATGAGTACGAAAAATACCATACTCAAAAAATACGATGGCCGATTCAAAGACATTTTTCAAGAAGTGTTTGAAAATGAATTCGAAGACCAATTTAAAGCTGCCGGAATTACTTATGAACACCGACTGATTGACGACATGGTAGCTGCCGCCATGAAATGGGAAGGAGGCTTTGTTTGGGCATGCAAAAATTACGACGGCGATGTACAGAGTGATACTGTAGCACAAGGTTTTGGTTCGCTGGGTTTAATGACATCGACCCTGGTAACCCCCGACGGGAAAACCATGGAAGCCGAAGCGGCACACGGCACGGTAACGCGCCACTACAGGCAGCACCAACAAGGAAAACCAACCTCAACCAACCCCATAGCATCAATTTTTGCATGGACAAGAGGTTTGGCATTCCGCGGCAAGCTCGACAATACCCCCGATGTGGTGAAATTTGCCGAAACACTTGAAAAAGTATGTATTGAAACGGTTGAAAGCGGTAAAATGACCAAAGATCTTGCCCTGATTATTCACGGCAACGACTTGAAGGAAGAGCATTACCTCACAACCGAGGGCTTTTTGGAAGCGATTGATCATCTTCTAAGAAAGATAGTCAATAGTCAGTAAGTCATTGGTCAGCAAACAAGTTGTAAAGTTAAAATTGAAAGGCTTCATAAAAAACAATAACATAATAACAATAACTGATTACCAATGACTGATGACTGATGACAAATGACTAATAAAATAGAAATAATAAAAGGACAATTGCGGGTGCCCAACCAAGTTACCATCCCTTTTATTGAAGGCGATGGCATAGGGAGCGAGATTACCAAGGCCACACAAAAAATTGTGGACAGGGTAATTGAATTCACTTACAATGGCAAGCGTTCAATTAACTGGATGGAAGTACTGGCAGGAGAGAAAGCCCACAAGCAAACCGGCGAATGGCTGCCCCAGGCTACCATCGATGCCTTTAAAGCATACATGGTTGGTATTAAAGGGCCGCTCACAACTCCTGTAGGTGGTGGAATACGTTCGCTCAACGTGACTTTGCGCCAAACACTCGATTTGTATGTTTGCTTGCGTCCTATCCGTTGGTTTAAAGGTGTGCCATCGCCGGTGCGCTACCCTGAACTGGTCGATATGCATATTTTTCGTGAAAACACTGAAGATATTTATGCCGGCATCGAGTTCATGACCGGTACCGATGAGGCAAAAAGCTTCCTTGAACTGCTCAAAAAACATTCGGGTATTGAAAAAATTCGCTTTCCCGAGAGTACATCGTTTGGAATAAAACCCATCTCGGAAGATGGCTCGAAGCGACTAGTACGTGCGGCTTTACATTATGCTGTAACCCGTAAATTACCATCGGTAACGCTGGTACACAAAGGCAACATTATGAAGTTTACCGAAGGGGCTTTCAAAAACTGGGGCTACGAGGTGGCCGAAAGCGAATTTGCTTCGGAAACTTTTACATGGAGACAGTTCGAAAGCATAGCAAAAGAAAAAGGGCAAGATGCAGCTCATCATGCCCTCGAAGAAGAAAAAAAACAGGGAAAAGTGATTGTTAAGGATGTAATTACCGATGCTTTTTTGCAGGACAGCCTGTTAAAGCCTTACAACCATTCGGTAATTGCGACCATGAATCTGAACGGCGATTACATTTCAGACCAATTGGCTGCTATGGTTGGGGGCATAGGCATATCGCCCGGGGCAAACATAAATTACCAAAGCGGCTATGCAATTTTTGAGGCCACCCACGGTACAGCCCCCGACATAGCCGGAACCGGGAAGGCAAATCCATGCTCACTGTTACTATCGGCAGCAATGATGCTCGAATATATGGGATGGGAAAAAGCAGCCGAACACATATACGATGCCCTTGAACACACGTTCAACAAACGAAAAGTAACATCGGATCTACACGCGCTCATGGAAGGGGCAAGCCTTCTGTCAACCTCCGACTTTGCCGACGAGGTAATATGTAATGTTCATTAAAAAACAATTCAAAAAAAATAATCATTATGGAATACATCAAGAATCGTTTTTACAACAAAGCCAGTAAGTGCACTGCGGAGTACAACAAGCTCAAAAAGGAACATGGCGATAAAGTTATTGCCAACGTAACAATCGGCCAGGTAATGACCGGCATGAAAGGCGTTCCCAGTTTAATAACCGACACATCGAAACTTGACCCACAAGATGGAATACGCTTCAGGGGCTATTCGATACCCGAAATAAGAAAAGAACTACCACGCCTAAAACCGGAAGGCGAACCACTTCCCGAAGGTATGTTTTACTTACTATTGATGGGCGAAATACCTTCAGATGAAGATGTTTCAAACATATCAAAAGACTGGTCAACAAGGGCACACGTACCTCAGCATGTGTACGATGTAATTGATGCTATGCCCAAAAATGCAAAACCCATGACCCAGTTTAGCGCGGCAATAGTATCAATGGCAACCGAGTCTCTTTTCCAAAAAGCTTATCGTTCAGGTATTGCCAAACAATACTATTGGGACTTTGTTTACGACGATGTTATGAACCTGATTGCTAAACTGCCGCGCATAGCAGCCTACATTTACCGCAGGAACTTTTATAACGGTGACCATATTGAACCCAACCGCAGGCTCGACTGGGCAGGAAACCTGGCCCACATGATGGGGCATGATTCGGAAGAAGTTAAAAGGCTAATGCGCCTATACATGGTATTGCATTCCGACCACGAAGGAGGAAACGTTTCGGCACATGCCACACACCTTGTGGGTTCGGCATTAAGTAATCCATATTATTCGTTTGCAGCAGGCATGCTTGGTCTTGCTGGCCCATTGCACGGCTATGCCAACCAAGATGTAATCCACTGGATTTTTAACCTTATGGATGAACTTGAAACAGAAGAACCAACAAAAGAACAACTAGCCGACTATGTGAAGAAAACATTGGAGGAAGGTCGTGTGATTCCTGGTTATGGACATGCTGTTTTGAGACAAACAGATCCTCGGTTTACTGCACAAAAAGAATTTGCCGATAAATACATTAAAAATGACAATATCATCAATACTGTAAATAAGCTCTATGAGGTAGTCCCTCCAATACTTGGAAGCATAGGAAAAATTCAAAACCCATGGCCCAATGTCGATGCATACTCGGGAGCTTTGCTTTATCACTACGGAATTAAAGAATACTCATTCTATACCGTATTGTTCGGGGTGTCACGTGCACTAGGGGTAATGGCTTCGCTTGTAATGGACAGGATTTACGGGCTACCTATAGAGCGCCCTTCGTCGTTCGAACTGAAATGGTATGTTGAAAAAGCAACCGGCAAAGAACCCGGGTGTTCGCATTAAGATATAGTTTAAGCCGGCTTTAAAAAGAGCCGGCTTTTATTTTATTAGCTTATTTTTGTGAAAAATTCTGTCTATGGCATACAAAAGTTTTACTACACGCTCATTAAATATCCCATTCCCCAAAGCCGACCCACACAGGGCATTGCAAATGCCCATTTACGAATCGGTTGCTTTCGATTTTGAAACAGCCGAGGATATTGCGGCGAATTTCAGGGGCGAATTGCCGGCACATGTTTACTCACGTACCGGAAACCCAACCGTTGAATGCTTCGAACAAAAATTGAAAGCCCTTACCGGTTCTCATCAGGTACTGGCACTTTCGTCGGGTATGGCTGCCATTTCAAATGCCATTTTAACCTTGTGCTCAAATGGAGACAACGTCATAACGGGCAAGCAGCTTTTTGGACATACGTTTAGCCTGTTCAGTCAAAATTTGCCTTCGCTCGGAATCGAAACACGTTTTGTGAACCTGAACAAGCCCGATGAAATTGAAAAGCAAATTGACAAAAACACTCGTGCAATCTATTTTGAAACGGTTACCAATCCCCAACTAGAAATACCCGACATCGAAAAACTTTCGGAAATAGCCCGTGTGTATAATATTGTGCTAATAGCTGATAGCACCCTTACCCCGCCGGTAGTATTTTCATCAAAAAAACACGGGGTCGATATCGAAGTGATGTCAACCACTAAATTTATATCGGGTGGTGCTACGGCAGTTGGCGGAGTAGTAATAGATAATGGAACTTTTGACTGGAACAACATCCCGGCACTTGCACCCTTTTCATCAAAATTAGGGCGCGATACATTCTATAGCCGACTAAAAAAAGGAATTTTCAGGCAATTGGGGGGTTGCATGAATGCCCATTCGGCCTATTTTCAAATAATGGGGCTCGATATCCTCGAGTTGCGCATAGAACGTTGTGTAAACAACTGTATTAAATTAGGAACTTTCCTGACAAATCATCAAAAAATAAAAGAAGCACACTACCCTGCACTTGAGTCGTCGGCTTTCAATCTGCTTTCAATAAAATATTTCAACAATAAACCGGGTGCCATACTTACCTTCGACCTCGAATCGGAAGCAGCCTGTTTTGCATTTATGAACCGCCTTAAAATAATCCGCAGGGCAACCAACCTGAACGACAACAAGTCGCTTATTATTCATCCGTACTCCACAATTTACTGCGAATTCTCGCACGATGACAGAATTGAAATGGGAATTCGATCTGGCATGATGCGCCTTTCGGTAGGCATTGAGGGAGTAGAAGATTTAATGAACGATATTGAGCAGGCACTATAAAAGAAAAGAGAAACTGCAAACACAATTTCTCTTCATTTTAGACAATTAATTATAAACTGTCCGATATTATAAT
Source organism: Prolixibacteraceae bacterium (assembly GCA_007116765.1). Lineage (GTDB taxonomy): Bacteria > Bacteroidota > Bacteroidia > Bacteroidales > Prolixibacteraceae > Roseimarinus. Next base: position 6,983 of record SKHV01000048.1, read on the forward strand.
TACATGATTATTGTTTATATAATAAATGTAATCGGTTAAAACATAGATCAGAATAAGTCAATTATTAAACTTCTTCTTTTCTTGATTCATTTACAAAAGCCAATCCTACAGCTATCATAAAAATTCCAAATCCGATTAATAAATACATCATAACTTGTTCTCCTTATTATTTAATTTTACAACAAATATACAGGCGGAAAAGCTAGATTTCAAGCACTTATAACATTGTTTGATGAATGGCCTTTTATATGTGATGAACGCAGTTTTTCGTTTGACAAAAGATAGTCAATTCCAATATTGAGGATGAAAAATTCAACAAAAACTTCACCAAAAAGAGGCTGCCTAAAAAGACAGCCTCAGATTTTCTCTTTTTTTAGTTCATCAGGTGAATTCATTCCCAATACCTGATCAGTTCAAAGAGAGATTTCCAAACTGCTCCGGTTTATTAAATTCAAATAGTTGCCGTTTGAAAAAACAATTAGTATGAAACTTAAAAAGCCAACCGGAGCTACACCACAAGCAGCAATATTTTTATATTCAAAAATAAACATTTAATACAACAAATATATTAACTATAAAACAGTTAGCAAATAAATGTTAAGATTTTTGATCAACTCACGCTTTGTTTATGTGAACGTCTAATTTTCACCTACTAAATTAAATATTTTTATTTTGAAAAAACAAATTTTTAATGATTCAATGTTGTTTTTTTACTTTTGAATCTTGCTTGAAAGATTATTTTGCATACGAACGTCCCTGCCAGGTATTGAGCCGGGCCAACTCTTTTTCAAGTTTTGCCACAAACTCAAAGTTCTTTATGCCCCAGCGGGGAGCAATCAACAATTCTTTTGGCGACTGGCTGATAAACCGTTCAATCACAATACCAGGGTTTAGTTTTTCAATATACAAAATCACAAGGTCTATATATTCGTCTACTGTCTGATAGAGGCTGAACATTTCGGGCTGTTGCAAATATTGCTTAGCCATTTTTGTGCCTTTGTGTATTTGCAACTGGTGCAATTTCAAGTTTTCGATCGGCAATTCCGACATTTCAATAGCCTGATGAAGCACATCGTTAGCTGACTCGCCAGGCAAGCCTAAAATCATGTGGGCGCAGGTATGTATATGCTGCATTGCAAGCATTTCAATGGCCTGAACCGACTGCTCAAAAGTATGTCCTCGATTAATCCGACTAAGAGTCTGGTTATTGCACGACTCGACTCCTAACTCAACCATCACATAGTAGTCCAATGATTTTTTTCTTAAATAATCTACTACTTCTAGGGGTAAACAATCAGGACGCGTCGCAATTACAAGTCCAATAATTTTTGGATGCCTTAACGCTTCTTCATACAATTTTATAAGATTATTGAGCGAAGCATGTGTATTGGTATAGGCTTGAAAATAGGCCAAAAATCGCATTGTACTGTTTTTCTGAGAGAAAAAAGAAATTCCCTTCTCCACTTGGTCTGTAACCGACGACTCAAGATTACAATAAGACGGTTTGAACGTTTCGTTATTACAATACGTGCACCCGCCTAAACCAATAGTTCCGTCGCGGTTTGGACACGAAAAACCGGCATCAACAGAAATTTTCTGAACCCTGCCGTTGAACATTCTTTTTATATATCCCGAATAATCGTTAAATCGGCGTGAATTCCTCCACTTGTATTGCTGTTCAAAATTCATTTTACAAAAATAGCACACAAAATTTTAAAACTATGTTGATATTTTTTTGTTTGTTTTAAGCTGCATCAATTTTGTATTACTTAATTATTTCATACTTTTATCTTTTTGAAACAAAACGCATTATGTTTACCAACAAAAACATCAAACAAATAGAAAGTCAGGAACTTACCCCCGAAAAAGTAGAAACTCAGGTTAATGCTTTTGAAGAAGGCTTTCCACCTATGGAACTAATTGAGCCTGCAACTCCACAAAATGGCATTACTATTTTAAGTGAAGACGAAGAAACCAGATACATTACCACATTTGGTAATTCACTCTCTTCAGGGCTGAATACAATTAAATTTGTGCCTGCATCGGGTGCTGCAAGCCGAATGTTTAAAGATCTTTATACATTTCTTGAATCAGGAGAAGAAACCGAATTCATTAAGTTGTTTATCGAAAGGTTAAAGCATTTTGCTTTTTACCCACAATTGGCTGAAATCAACAGTTCTGAAGATAAAAAAGAGCTAATACGCACTTTATTATCCGATGAAAACGGACTAGGTTACGGAAATAAACCAAAGGGGCTGCTTCTGTTTCACAAGTACAAAAATAAAAGCCGAACACCCTTCGAAGAACATTTAGTTGAAGCCGCATCGTATTGTGCTGGTTCAAACGGCTTTGCAAATTTGCATTTTACCATTTCTCCCGAACATCACGAAAGCTTCACACAGCTTTTCAACGAAGTGAAGTCGGAATACGAAAAGCGTTTCGGGTTAAAATTTCATGTAACATTTAGCTATCAGCATCCTTCAACCGATACTGTTGCGGTAGATAAAAACAACAAACCCTTTACCACTCCCGAGGGCAATCTGGTATTCAGGCCAGGAGGGCATGGCGCCCTAATACGTAACCTGAACGAACTGGAAACCGACATGATCTTTATAAAAAACATTGATAATGTAACGACTGACAGACTAAAGCATGAAACAAAAAAGTACAAGAAAGCCATTGCAGGGTTATTGGTCAATCTACGAAATAAAGTATATGCTTATCTCGAAAAACTTGACAAACCGAATGCATCAAGCGACGAAGAGTTACTGAAAACCATAGAGAATTTTATCAAAAAAGAATTGTTTATTCGTTTTGACAACAATTTTACTACTAACGACGAAAGAATTCAGTTTTATAAAAATAAGCTCAACCGTCCAATTCGAATATGCGGAATGGTTAAAAATCAGGGAGAACCAGGTGGAGGTCCGTTTTGGGCTAAAAATCCCGATGGCACAATTTCATTGCAAATTGTGGAAAAAGCACAAATTGATTTAGAAAACCCTCAACAAAATGAATTGTTTAAACAGTCAACACACTTTAATCCTGTAGATATTATTTGTACAAGTAAAAACTACAAAGGAGTAAAATTCAATTTGTCGGAATACATCGACCCAAAAACAGGCTTTATATCAACCAAATCAATTCAGGGCGAGGAAGTTAAAGCGCTCGAACTACCGGGACTATGGAACGGAGCGATGAGTAACTGGAACACAGTTTTTGTAGAAGTACCCGCTGAAACTTTTACTCCGGTGAAAACAGTCAACGATTTGTTGCGATCAGAGCACCAACAATAAATTTTATTGTATTTTTGCCAATTCGAGAAAAAAGAGGAAAAAGTGAATTACAGAGAATCAGGAAGTTTTTATAATGAAAGAGAAGCAAACGAAGCAGTACAACGTTATGAAAACATGCTTCGCAAAGGTGCAACCTTATATTTTGATGTATTCCAGATAGAACAAATAATTGAACAATATTTAGACGAGGGTAAATTCCACCCTGCTCTTGAGGCTATAGAAATGGGGCTTGAGCAACACCCTGGCTCAATTGCACTTAAGGTAAGAAGAGTAAACATTCTGTTTAATCTGGGAGAAATAGAAAAATCGCTTAAGCTATCGAATGAACTCTTGAAAATTGAAAAAAACAATCCCGAGCTTCATTTAATAAAGGGTTCTGCACTTCAATTACTTGGAAAAACCAACGAAGCGAAGAAATCATTCGACCTTACATTGCAGTACTCCGACGATGAGCGTGACGAAGCTCTATTTAATATTGGCTATGCCTACGAGCAAACTAACAATTTTTCCACCGCCATTAAATATCTCGAACAAGCCATTTTGGAAAACCCGATGCACGAGGGAGCCCTTTACGAACTGGCTTATTGTTACGAAAGAACCAATCAAGACGAAAAAAGCCTAAAATACTACAACAAATACATCGATCTGGATACTTTTTCAGATTCAGCATGGTTTAATCTGGGTATAGTATATACAAAACTTAACCGCATTGAAGAATCGATTGAAGCATACGATTATGCACTGGTTATTAACGAAGATTTCCCAAATGCATGGTTCAATATGGGGCATTCTCAAATGATTTTGAGAAAATTCAACGAGGCAATCGAATCGTTCACCGACTATTTGAAATACGACGAAAATAATGACGAAGTACTTGCCTTGATTGCTCACTGTCATACCCGCCTCAAAAATTATGAAAAGGCAATATTCTTTTACCAACAGGCATTGTATGCAAACGAAGAAAACGACAGGGCATGGTATGGTTATGCTCTTTTGCAATATGCACAGAAAAATTATCGGAAAGCATATGCTAATTTACTAAAGGCAACAAAATACAACGATACCATTTTCGACTATTACTTACTTTTGGCGAAAAGTGCTGCTAAGTTAAATTATTACAACGTAGCTGCCGAAGCCTACGAAAAAACGATTGACATTAATCGCTCTAAACGTTCGGTATGGCTTGGTTATGCAAAAATGCTTTACGTAAAGGGAATGGTGATTAAAGCCATTGAAATTCTCGAAGCTGCAATGACACAATTCACCAACGATGCGCTTATTCTTTTTCGCTTAACTGGATATTATCTTGATATTGGCGATTTCGAATCTGCAGAATATTATTTAAAAGAAGCTCTAAAATATGATAAGAAAAACCTATCATATCTTTATAAAACCTATCCACATGCACTTGAGATTGAAAATATTCGAAAAATAATTAATCATGATTTATAATTTTTTCACGCTTCTTAAATTTTAGCAATTCCTACAATCCGCTTTTAAATTACGTGCGTAAACTAAAGAAAAGCAAAATCAAATGAACAAACTTATATCGCTCTTTTTGAAAGGAATAGGCATGGGAGCTGCAAATGTAATCCCAGGTGTTTCGGGCGGAACCATCGCACTGATTACCGGCATTTTCGAAAGGCTAATAAATTCAATCAAATCTGTCGATCACATTTCCATTAAATACCTCTTCACCGGGAAAATTAAACTGTTGTGGGAACGCCTGGACATGAATTTTCTGATCGCAGTTTTTGCCGGTATTGCAGCAGGTATTATTTCAATAGCCCGAATATTTGGATATTTTCTTGACCATTATCCGGTGTATATAATGTCATTCTTTTTCGGATTAATACTGGCCTCGGTATTTTTTGTAGGTAAATCAGTTTCGAAATGGAATTTTTCGATAATACTATTCTTCATTTTGGGTGCAGCAATTGCCATATCACTTACGCTTCTAAAACCCGCACAGGAAAACAGTGCACTGATATATTTGATACTCAGCGGTGCGGTTGCTACGTGCAGCATGATACTTCCCGGACTTTCAGGCTCTTTTGTGCTCATTCTAATGGGGAATTATCAACTCGTAATGATTGATGCCGTGAATCACTTAAATATTGCCATACTCGCACCAGTTATTTTAGGAGGTGTACTAGGACTTATCCTGTTTTCAAAATTACTGTCGTGGGTTTTCAATAAATTTCGCAACCACACTATTTCAATGTTAACCGGCTTCATTTTAGGTTCATTAGGAATTATTTGGCCATGGAAAAATATTGTACCCGCAACCGATTCTGCCGGAAATATACTATTAAAAGACTCGCAGCCAATTGTTGAGGGTTACCAGTGGTTTTTACCACAATTTTCGAATCAATTAATAATTGCTGTTGCACTTATGTTTGCCGGTATTGCCATAATTTGGCTTACCGAAACCATTGCACAAAATATCAAAGAAAAAAAATAATTTACTAATGAAGACATTCGGATTAGTAGGATACCCACTCGGGCACTCATTCTCAAAAAAGTTTTTTACCGAGAAATTTGAAAATGAGGGCTTAAACGATCATCAATATCTCAATTTCGAAATTGACAGCATTGCACGTTTTCCAACAATTTTCGATCTGCATGAAAACATTGTCGGGCTAAATTGCACCATACCCTACAAGCAACAAATAATACAATTTTTAAATGAAATTGATGATGAAGCAAAGGCTGTAGGCGCGGTAAACACTATCAAAATTACAAATACCAAACAGGGAATAAGAGCTAAAGGCTTCAATACCGACATTATTGGTTTTGAACTTTCGTTAGCACCCATGCTCAACAAGAAACATAAAAAAGCTATTGTACTGGGTACCGGTGGTGCCTCAAAGGCAGTTAAATATGTACTCACTAAGCTAGAGATCGACTATATTTCAGCATCAATCGAAGATGAGCTTTTCGATAAAGAAATTCGCTACAATGATATCGATGAGGCGATGATAGCCGACAGACTGCTGATAATAAACGCTACGCCGTTGGGCACTTTCCCTAAGGTAGACACCTGCCCCAATATACCCTATCAGGCAATAAGCAGCGATCACGTGCTATTCGATTTAGTGTACAACCCCGAAGTAACACTTTTCTTAAAGAAAGGAAGCGAAAAAGGAGCAAAAATAAAGAACGGGCTTGAAATGCTTCACAAACAAGCTATTGCCGCCTGGGAAATTTGGAATAAATAAAACAACTATTTCCTTAAAATATAGATTTACAAAACATTAATGAAATATCTGCGGAGAGCAACGATTATATAGTATTGCTTTTTGCATTTATATTACCATCAGTATTTTCTTTCAATTTACATACACTCAACACTTTCGATTTACGTTGGTTTTTCGTATATTAATTCATTCAAAACAATAGCAGTTTTATGGTAAAAAAAATAGTTTTGATATTTACCTATTGCTATATTTGAATTGTTTCTTAATACAAATTATCACAATTATGACTACAAAAAGAACATTTGGTGCCGGAGTTGATTATGAAAAAACTGCCGCAAACAACAAAAAATTCATTCAATACATCAATCTTAAACTGGCCGCGTTAGGATATCCCTATTTTCAGGACGAACGCACTTCGCAATTTATGGAGTTTGCCGCTCCATTGCTAGATAATTTCAGAGAGAAGTCGAGAATCCTGTCTGAGCACCTCTCGCCTATCGCTGAGCGAATTCAGAATTTCATTGAAGCTTATCTTGAAGAAATACCTGAAGCGAGAGACATTACAATACCCCAAAACACTTTTGTACTCGATACTCACGGGCTTGCACGCAAAATGTCGCTCCCCCCGAAATCCGACAAATTTGAATCGGATATAGTACATACCTACCGCACCGGGCAAGGTATTTTGCATAACCCAAAGGCCGACAAGCGCACTACAAAAGGCGTTTTTCATATTTGCGAAGGAGGCCTACCCATTCCCGACGACAAAAAAGCTGTCCCGAAGGTTGCTTTTGCACATATGCTGAAAGCTGCATTTAACCCGCCTCGCGAGTTAATGCGAATTCCATATACCGAAAATCAGGAGAAAAAGGCCGAGATGTTTGTAAGCCTTATGCTCCGCCCAATAGTTGTACCCGAGGTGCCGGGCATAAATAAAGAAAAATCGATGGAAATTAGATTCTTCGCACCGGGTAACCTTATAGGTAACCTCGATTTTGTGGAGTCGATATTTGGCAATGCAGGCGACCCACACATACCCGAAAACGATGCCGCTCTAAGACCAGAAAGCTGGACCGGGCACACAGGGTGTGTCGTTTTAGCACCACATTTAATTCAACTTAAAAAGAAAGACTTAGGTCTTCCACACTACGATGATGCGAGCAAGCGCCAACGCCGCGACGGCATGTGCTGGAAAAATGAAGACGAACTTTACAATGAAGGCGGTGCCTTTAAAATAACTGCCCGCGACGAGCGTGGCGTGGTAATCACACTTATTGCCGACAATTACTTCGGATATTGTAAAAAGGAAGTAAAAACACAAGTTAGCTACTCGGCAAACCTATTTGGGTTATGCGAAGAGGAACATGCAGGTGGCGCTTTGGCATTCCAAAGTTACGATCTTGGCGAGCGCTTCGAATTGGCTAAATATGACAGGGATAAAATTGCCTTAGATGAATTAATTGAAAAATACAGCAGTTTTATTGAAAAGATGCCCGAAGGACACGGACGAGACAAAAATTACAATAACATTTTATACATCCCCGAGAATGCGGTGTTCAATCTTTTTGGGCAACGGGTATCGTGGGAAGACAAAAAAGGCAACAAAAAAGAAATAAAACTACTGCCTCAAAACCACTATATCTATCCTTCGGGTTATAAAATCAAAATGCTCAAAAGGCTTAACGGCCGTCACTGGCACCTTGTGGGTACAGTAGCCGAAGGAACATTCTGCCATAAGCCCTGCACCGTATCAGGTGGTGGAAAATCCGAGATCTCAAAATCTATTCTTGATTCGATGATCCAAGGTTCGGTTATTGTATCCGATTTACAAAAAGACCTTGATACAGTAGAAGAAATTATGAACAAAGATTTCTCGAAACGCCATAAAATACCGGCCGATTATAGTGTGGAATCACCACGTAGCATAATGGACTCAAGGCGCTCACTTGGATCGGTTATAAAATTACTTACACCGGCCGATGAATACACCGAAGAATTCAACAACTGGCTCAACACAATCCCTCAACGAATAAAAGACCTCATATACATCGTTAAGCGAAGGTATCACCCTGAATGGGATACTCACTGGAAAGAATACTTCTCAGTGGATATGGTTAATGGCTTACCCGGCAATGAGCTAAAATTTAAAGGGCGTAAATTGATATCAAACTACTTACGTGTAGGTCACGACCTTGATAAATCGTGGAGAATTTTTCAAATAAGACAAGACTTTTATGCCGCGCAGAAAGTTCAAACAGAAGACGACATTTCAGCTTCTATTGTATTGCCTGCAAAACAACTTCAGAATTTGAGCTCAAAATACAAAAATCCGGGTACAAAAATCCTCACTAACTGCGAATCGAGGCTGTTTCAACGCCCTGACGACTGTGTGATAAAAGGGTACGACAAACAAGCTGAAAAAGACCTTACAAGCCTCCACACTTTTACCTCTAACTTCGAACCACTTACACGTGAACAAGTTAAAGAAATAAAAGACGATAGCATTGGCTTCGATCATTACACTCAGCCTGTGAAAGATTTGATCAACAATTTTCTTGCAAGCGAGAAGCCTGATTATCTGGTTGTGCCTTCAGAGCCCCGCATTGTTGACGGAAAACCATCGGCCAACCCACGCTACCTGCAAATACGCCCCGATTTAGTAAACCCAATTGACCGTTATATTGGTGAAACATGCACACGCATACACAGAAAAATAACGGCAGACATGCCTTTGTATATGCCTGTGAATGTTGTACTGCCAGGACGCCGTAACAACCCGGCCGACCCAGAAAACAATGTACCTCCATTGGCTATATATAACCCTTTACATTATCAGGATTTACCTGAGTTGTTTATCGATTTCATTTGCAGCATTACCGGAAAGTCGCCTTCTACAACTGGCTTTGGCTCAGAAGGCGCATTAACCAAAGGTCCTTTCAACAACCTGCTGCCAGCACCCGATTTGAACAATGCACTTTTATCATACATTCTCACTGGTTACAAACCGTTTACCTCGGCTGCCGGGTATGTTGGACCAAAGTACCGGGTCGATCACGATATCAGTTTATTAATACCCGATATCATTTCACGCATGTCTGATGATGAACGCAACCCTGACTTCCTGATTAAAAAAGGTTATCTCGAAAAAGTAAATGACTTTGAATACAAGGGTAAAAAAATTAATGCCAGCCTTTTAGGATATCGTATCACACTGAAATTTGTCAATCACTTTTTAGGCCGAATTTTCAGTAATCCTAACGCAGTTTTCAACGAGGAAATGTTAAAACCCGAATTGCAGGATATGGAAACCTTTGCCAGTTCAATAAACAACCTTTCGGTAACACAAAAAAGAGTAGCAGAAAGCTATTTGCTTGATGGCACTTTTGAAGCATTATGCCCTCCACTGCAAGCTCTTGTAAAAATAATGACCGAAGGTAATTACAACGGCATGACACGCGATGACCCTAAATTCAGGCAAATGTTTTCACGCGAATATGTACTCGAAAGCGAATGGTACAAGCAACGCTTGTTTAACAAACAAAAGAAAGATATCGAATACTGGAAAAACAGTATTGCATACATCGAAAGCACATTGCAAAAAACCAATTATAAAGAAGCTGCCGAGCGCATGGATCTTAATGAAGAGCTTGAAAATGCCAAAGCAAAACTCAACGAAGTAAAAAGCGATTCATA
>SKHV01000062.1 GCA_007116765.1 Prolixibacteraceae bacterium
ATGGGCATGTTTCCATTCGGATGAATCGTGTGCTGTAAACTAATTTCACCATCGGGCGAAATCGTATAAATCATCTCATTTTCGAACCCTGCACGGCCATTTCCAAAGAGAGCAATTTCACGAATACTGACAATTATATTCTCAGCATTATTTTCAACTCGAAATGATTCAAGTTTTGAATTCATTTTATCCAGACCGAGGGAATACCATGCAGTGGCAACCATCCTTCCGAAGCCCTCGGTTCTAGGATATACATTAACCGTATATGTGGTCCAGTCGTCCACTTCGTTCGCCAGAGGGGCACGCCAAACATTAAGTTGAGCTCCCTTTTTCAGCAATTCTGTACCCATGTATTTCATGGAGTACAATTGTCCATCGGCTTTATTAAAGGTATAATCGAAATTAACTCCGGAAACAATCAAATGTTGCTCATTTTCTGTCACTTTTAAAGGACTGGTCTGATGTTGTACCAATTTTTTATCGGCAGGAACAATCCATGGCAATTCCAATTGATCCCAACACTGTTCAAAACCCTTCGGCGCCCATTGTGTAGCTTCTTTCAAATGAAAACTAACTGTTGCCAAATAGCATGCACCGGCTTTTAACTGAGGCTTTTGGATAGGAAGAACGTAGATTTTTGTTGCTTCCGGTTCGACATCCACCTCCAATTTTCCCGAAGCAATCGGGATTCCATTTTCTTCCAAATTCCAACGTGCTTCAAAGGCATTCAAATTGGTAAAAAAGTTTCGGTTCTGCACTTCAATTTCCATTTTTTCGGCATTGCTCCACTTTACAGAAATGGGCTGAGCCGACTTTTTTATTTGCCACATTTCAGGCTGCGGAACCCGATCGGGCCAAATACTTCCATAGGTACGCGCGTCAATTCCATAGCTGAAAAACTCGCCTTCGTTTTGCTCCTGTTCAAAATCGAGCCACAAAGCTGCACGATTTTTCAAGTCCGGTTTTGCTGCTAATAAATCATTGATTTCAATCGCTTTGGGAAAAACACCCACCTGATCGATAATGGCATCGCACAAATAAACGGAGGTATGCTGACCATGTGTCTCGGCATTCCTACCCACATTAATAGGAAAAGGAAAATTGGTTATGTTCCCGGTGACCGATTTTTCAGCAACCTTTTTGTTGTTGATAAATAGTGACATCGTTTTCCCGTCATAAATACCTGCCACATGATGCCAGTTTTCTATCCAATTTTCGGGTAATTCAGCCCGTATGGATTCTTTTTTATTGGTATAAATATAAAAATCAAGTTGATCGGCACCGATTTGCTGCAAACCAAACTGATAGTTTCCTTTTGTGAGTATTGTTCCGCCCATATTCATTAACTCACGTGGAAAAATCCAAAGCGAAACCGTTAATTCATTGCCCGAAATTTCGATGTTTTTATCCTGGTAAACTTCCACCCATTGGTCGTGACCATTCAGATCAATGCCTTTACCATCGTGCCCGGCAACCAGTTTTGCGCGTCCCATGATGTGAGTTGCGACCTTGTTTGGTGAGGAATCTATCAGTTTACGAACTGGCTCGCGCAAACCTATACTCACGAAATCCCAGATTGCACCGCCCATGATGCGTGGATACTGGTAAATGACATCCCAATATTCATCAAGTCCACCACCGGCATTCCCGGCCACCGAAAGGTATTCGTCCATAAACGATGGTCGCGGATCAACACTTTCAGGAACCATTCCCACCTGTGTTTTGAGATCAAAAGGAGTAGCATAACGTGGGCCAATAATCTCTTCGCAGGGATGCGAAAAAGCATTCCCTCCGTACATCCAGTATCGTGTACTGTCATATTTCCGTCCTTCATCAATTACAGCACATATATTTTCCCCTTCTCCAGCCTCGTTGCCTGCACTCCAGAAAAGAATGGAAGGATGATTGCGGTCGCGCAATACCATTTTGCGAACCCGCTCTCGGTACATGGGCTCCCACTCAGCCCTATAGGACAAATATTCAGTAGCATGAGCTTCAACTCCTGCTTCGTCAATAATATAGAATCCATATTCGTCGGCCAATTCTAAATAGCGTGATACAGGTGGATAGTGTGATATGCGTACACAATTTATATTGAATTGTTTAAACAGTTCAAAATCTTTCCGAATGGTGGCTTCGTCCATGGTATGCCCCAAATCGGGGTGTTGCATGTGCGTATTGATGCCATTAAGTTTTATGGCCTTGCCATTGAGGTAGAAAACCTGATTGCGGATTTCGGTTTCTTTAAAACCAATACGACCAGTAATTACTTCTTCGGTTTTTCCTTCATTGTTTATTAATTCCATTGTTAACCGATAGAGATTGGGTGTTTCGGCTGTCCACTTTTTAGGATTTAATACTTCTGATGAAACATTTATAATTTGCTTATCATCAGCACTAATTTGAACTGCATCAGAAGTAAAATCCTGAACCAATGTATTGCTTGCATCAAACAGCGAAGTGCGAACTTTGTAGTTCTGTTTGTCGGTTGTCGATTGGTTATTTACAGTAATCTGCAAATTTAGTTTTGCATCTACATAGTTTTCGTCCAGGTCGGTAGTTGCATACCAGTCGAAGATATGCACATCCTCTTTTGCATACAACCAAACATCGTCGAAAATACCAGCCAGACGCCAATAGTCCTGACTTTCGAGATACACACCATCTGAATATTTAATTACGTTGACGGCAATGGTGTTTTTTCCTGGTTTCAGGTAACTGGTAATATCATATTCTGCGGGCTCTTGAGCACCTTGATTGTAGCCCACTTCCTGTCCGTTGATCCATACAAACGATGCTGAAGCGGTTTTCTCCATGCGCAAAAAAATGCGTTTGCTTTTCCATTCCGCCGGCAAGGTAAACGATTTGCGGTACGAGCCAGTCGGGTTGTATTCGCGCGGAACAAAAGGTGGATTGGCTTGAAAAGGATGTGCTACATTGCGAAACTGAGGATCGCCAAAGCCCTGCATTTCCCAGTTGGAAGGAACTGTAATTTCAGACCATTTCTGATCATTAAAATTTGATGTAAAAAAGTCGTTGGGTGTACCTTCCGGAGTATTGGCAAAATGGAATTTCCACTTTCCATTCAACGAAAGCACATTTTCTGACTCCGATTTCTGAAGATTTAATGCATCTTCAATCGACTTCCAAGGAATACAAACCGTGTGTCCTTCAGTCTGGTTGACTTCAAATACCGCTGGATTCTCGATGAAAGAATAAACGTTCGCAAAATTTGATTGCTGTGCCGAGATTGTAAAACTTGACAGAGTGATAACCAGAGTGATAAATAAACCAACTATTTTTTTCATGCTCGAATACGTTTTTATCTTGATTCAATACTATATTTTTTCTCGAAGATAGACAAAAAAAGATTGTGCTTTATCTGTTCTGATTCCGCAAATAGCGCAAAGGTTTGCACAAAGGTTTGCGGTTGAAAAAACATGTTGCGAAACATAAAAACAGCCTTAAGCGAATTTCATTTCATAAAATCAGACAATCTATAGTTATACTAAATTTATTTTATCCAAACTTCATATTGCTTATCATTTAGTTTTGATCAGAAAATAAGATTTATTTGTTAAATTTGAAATGTAATTTATTTTGCAAATGGTAAAACGACATGTTTCATTAAAAGATTTAGCGGTAGAATTGGGAGTTTCTGTCTCAACAGTTTCGAGGGCACTTAAAAACCATCCTGACATTAGTCATCAGCTTACAGATAAAATTCAGAAAATTGCCATCGAACGAAATTACACGCCCAATCCGTTGGCTATGGGCTTATTGAAGGCACAAACCAAAATGATTGGAGTAATTATTCCTGACATAGTTACCCATTTCTTTGCCTCGGTAATATCAGGCATTGAATCAGTAGCCAAAGAAAAAGGATATTTTATAGTTATTTCATCTTCAAATGAGTCATTCGAAAAAGAAAAAGAGTCAGTTGACAACCTATTAAAATCAAGGGTTGAAGGCATCATTGCATGTATTAGTCAAGAGACTAACGACATAAGCCATTTTCAGAGATTAATCAACAATGAATTTCCTCTTGTTTTTTTTGATCGAATTTGTGAAGTATTATCAGTACCATCGGTTACTGTTAATGGATTCGAAGCAGTGAAAAGTATCATACATCATTTTAAAGATAATGGGTGCAAACGTATTGCTTACATATCTGGACCCAGCCATCTGAGTATATCTAAAAACAGAAAAGAAGGTTATTTAGAAGGATTGAATGAATGTGGTTTAGAATTTAATCCTGACTTGCTGGTTGAATGCAATTTAAGTGCTGCTGATGCCTCCTTAGCCACCAAGCAATTACTGAGTCTCGATAAAAAACCAGATGCTATTTTTGGAATAAATGACACGATTGCATTTGCTGCCATGAAAGTAATTAAAAAGCATGGTTTAAAAATACCGGAAGATATCGCATTGGTTGGGTTTACCGATGAATTTCACTCTACTGTTGTTGAACCAACCCTAACATCGGTTACACACCCTACCTTCCTTATGGGTAGAGAAGCAGCCAGACTTTTCTTTAACATTATTGAAAAAGAATCTACGTATCACGAAAAAGTTATTTTACCCACGGAGCTTATAATCAGAGACTCCTCAGTAAAAAGAAATGTTTTATAGTTTTGCAATATCTCAAATGAGTTGTATTTAGAACTCTAGAGCACACATATAGTTAATTAATATATACGACGGTTATATGGTGTCAGTACAATTCAAAGATTTGAAGCTGGAGGAGTAACATAATTAATAGCAGAATACGGCATAAATGCAACGATATATCGCATCTATGCCGTATTCTTAGGGCAACTTAGAAAAATAGAGTTTAATATATTATGCTTATTGCACAACTTGCATTTTCAACTTATTACCTTAGCCTGATATAGTCGGTGGTCATTACCACATCTGAATATGTATATTGAATATCTGCATCGTCTTCGGCTGTGATGAATATTTTGGATGGTTTGTTGGCGCTAACTGTTTCAAATGA
>SKHV01000439.1 GCA_007116765.1 Prolixibacteraceae bacterium
CGAGCAAAACGCTTTTAAGCAAAGGGAACGAGGCCGTTTCTTGGTCGGTAGCCTCACCTTTGTACTCTGTCAAATCGTCGCGGATTTGATAAGCAATTCCGAACATATCAGAAAAGTTGGACAGAATATCAACATCAGCTTTCGGTGCATTGGCAGCAATTGCGCCCACCAACAACGATACTTTTATGGCCGAACCTGTTTTCTGCTTAAAAACCTGCATTGTTTCAGTATAGCTAAAAACCTTAGCATTCTTCATTGAAAGCAGTTCATCGCCTTGCCCAATTGTTGATTGCAAGTGCATGGAAGAAAGCATTTTAAATATTTCCAATTTCTGCTCGGCTTCAACAGCCAAGTTACTAGCAATTTGATACCCTTGACCAATTAGGTAATCGCCCAAGTTTATGGCAACCGGCACGCCATGCTCGGCATGGATTGTTTTCTTTCCATAACGGTATTCATCGTTGTCTTCAATATCATCATGTATCAACGAAGCCTTATGAAAGCACTCAACCATGAGCATAATTTGGTCGGCCATGCTTTGCTGAAAATAGGTAGTATAGGCACCATAAGCCATGTAGGCCAACAATGGGCGCATGCGCTTGCCTCCTTTCAATATGGCTTCAATGGCAAGCAAATCGGTTTTCGAAGGAGAAGATGAGCCAACAAAATGCTTTGCGAGAAATTCTTCAGTATAAAGCGACTGGGTGTGTTGTTTCATCAAAGAAACTGAAAGCGGCTCATACAAAATGGCTTGGCTGTATGTTTTTATTTCATTGCCAAGGCAGTTTGGGTCAACTTGCGTATCGGTGCAGCCATTGCCCAGTAAAGGAACCGCAATGGAAGGAATGGCCGATGTAAGCATATGCTTAAACGATTTCTGGAGCACTTCCATACAGCTTACGCCCAAAATGGCGTCAACACTGCCCTCTTCGACCAATGCGATGGCCGACGTTGAGCCCTCGGCCACAAGGGTATGATAACCAATATTTTCGGCATCGTTCAGAAATGTATTGATATTGCATTTGTTGCAAGCGGCACAAATCAAACCCAAATCGTCGATTATGGCGGTACACGATTTGCTGTTTTTGAGGCATTGTGGCATAAGCAACAGTCTCCGGCTAAAGGGAGTAGCTTCAAAATAGGGCCTCCAGAGCTCATTGCTGCACATAAGCATAGCAAAAGCAAGTTCAAGTTGGCCGCCGTTAACGTCTTGTAAAACCTCGCGCCCAAAATTTTCGAGTGTTTGAAACGAAACTGGAGGCAGAACATCGTGACGGGCCACAATTTTGCGCGCCGCAAAAGTAATTTCAGCCCTTCGAGCTTCACGCTCGGGCACAAAAAGCTGTATTTGATTTTCAGTTTCAACCATAAGCCCCTAATCCGAAGAATGCATGTTTTTTGGCAAATTTGTACATAAAACCACGCTCTGGTATTACTTCGCAACTACCATGACTGCTCACCGGCTTCATGGCCAGCAAGCGCTCACGCTCGTTATCGCGCCCCGAGGTGTCGGCGGCTCCATGCTTGTCGATATAATCTACCAGCCATTGCGGGTTATCCATTACGATACAACCATTGGTTTGCTTGGGTATCTCTGTTCTGAAATTGTTCAGAAATGCCGATTGCTGGTAAATTGTTTCAAGCTTGCCATCGGAAATATGGTCGCGTGCAAACTGTATAACCGGGCAAGGTTCAATATACCCCGATGCGTTAATGTGGTGGCTCAAACCCTTGGCTGCAGGACAAAAACCTTCGCCCTTTTCGTTCCAGTAGGTATCGATAATTGCAAGCGGGTATTTTGAACGGGCAGCAATTAGGTGCTTTCGCAATGCAGTAATTTGCTCAACCGAGAGCGCCAATTGGGGCGAGGCATTTTCGCCAACCGGGCGGAAAATGTAATACCAAAGATAACTCACCTTTCTATCGATTAAAGACTGTATAAACTCGTGCGAAGTAGCCATATCGAAATTTGACTTGCAAACACTTATTGCAACCCCTGTGATCAGACCGGCCTTTGTGGCTGCTTCAACCGCCTTCGATGTGCGTTGAAAAACATCCTTGCCGCCGCGGCGAATATCAGCAACTTGCTCATCGCCTTCGAAACTGATTAGCGGAGTAACATTGGCACACTTCCTCAATCGCTCGGCAACGTCGGGACTAAGCAAAGTGCCGTTGGTAAAAAGCTGAAAATAACAATCATCGTGTTTTTCAAATATATCGAACAATGGTTTATACATTAAAGGCTCACCGCCTAAAATACCAAAAAAGTACGAACCCTTGCTTTTTGTCTCGGTAATGATGCGGTCAAGATCGTCGGCACTCATGCTTGCATTTTCCTTTTTGCCTGTTATCCAGCAGCCTTGACAATGCAAATTGCAATTATCGGTTACCGATAAAAAATGAAAAGCAGGAAAAAACTCCCCCTTCTTTAAGGCTTTTTGGTGCCTTTTGAATGCACGTACCCCTTTAATGCCCATATTAAAAATGAACTTGCGAAGGCAACGTTTGTCGGTATTCATTAATTGCTTAATCATTCTTTTTTGTATTGAGATTTCCAAATTTTTTCAAGGCGTCAAAGCGTTCCTGCTCTGCCTTTTGCATTATTTCGGGTTTTAAAATAGAGGCCCTGAGCATTTTACGCTCAGCCAACCTGCTCGACAAGTTTCCCTGAACAACGCTAAAACCAGTATTTTGTTTCCCGGGCTCAGCACCTGCAATGATACCACCTTCGGCAATTTTCGGGAATATTATGGCCGATTCGGGGCAGGTGCGCGCGCAAGCCGGACATTTGTCCTTGCAATTCAGTGGCTGTTGAACCTGTAATATCCCGTTTTCAAAACGATAAACGCCAAACAAGCAAAACCTGGCACAACGGCCACATGATGAACAACGAGCGGTGTCGATGACCGGGTACCACGATGGCACCTCCAAATTAGAAATCAGCTTTTTAGTTACCGCCCCGCCTTTCTCTATTTTAAATTGCCCTAACTGGTGCAGGCTTGCTTCAATATCGTTATCGCGCGAGTTGATTACATGAAAATCGGCCCAAGAAACACCATTTTGAAGGTATAAGCTTTTTACGGCGCGGGCATGACAAGCCAATACAATTTTTTGTGCATACCGTTTATCCAGCGAATTAAAATCTTCACTGTTGGTTAACGAATAGGCACAAATATCGTCGAGTTCAAACAAATCAATTTTGCAATTTTCGAGAAACGAATATAGTTTGTTGTTTTTATCCTCATCAAAGCAAGTTGCCTTGCATTTACAAAGCAATACAGCTGTATTATTCATTCGTATAAATTTTACAGCGAACATAACACAAAAACAGAAAAAAAAAGACATCTTGATATGATATAACATATGATTAACACGTCGTCCAAAATAGCTAATTTTGTATATTAATTCGACAAATTGTCGATTATCTATACAATAATTGCTATCTTTGTGGAAAATTTGAATGTAAATGAGTTCAATCCGTGAATATGGCATAATACCGGTAAGTACCGACATGGTGGCCGATTCGATTGGGGAGTACCGCTCTCCGGCTGACCGCATAAGCCGTTTAGTCAGGCGTGGGGACCTAATCAGATTAAGGCGAGGGCTATTTGTGGTTGCGCCTGAACTGAGTGGGCAGACCCTTTCGCGCGAACTCATTGCCAACCACTTGTACGGTCCGTCGTATGTTTCGTTCGAAAGTGCCTTGAGTTATCATGGCATTATTCCCGAAAGGGTACACATGGTAAGGTCGGCCACATTCAGGAGGTCGAGACAAGTAGAAACCCCACTTGGTGTATATCAATATACCACCATGCCCGAAAACTATTATCCTATTGGCATTACACAAATGCTTTACGAAGAAGAAAACTATTCATTTTTAATGGCCACACCCGAAAAAGCCATTTGCGACTTGATTATATGCACCTCGGGCTTACGCATTCAATCGGAACGGGCTATGCGCGAATACCTTTATGAAGATATGCGCATGGATTTTGACGACCTTGAAAGCATTGATACCGGCATAATTGAACAGTGCATCGAACATGGCCGTAAAAGAAGGGAATTGAGGTATTTACTAAACGTTTTACAAAATGAGTAACATGTTTTTTTGGGAACTCAGATTACTTTTTGCAACTTACCGACATGATACAGTTTTTACCTGAAAAATAATTCTGTAATTATAAAGCCAACCATGCAATTAAGCGAGAAACATATAGTGCCTGAATTGAATGCTCCCCAACGGCTTTCCGATTACCTGCCGGGTGTTTTCACAAGCATCAAGTCACGCAAGGGCATCAAAAAAGCCATAAAAAAAGGCATGATAAAAGCGAATGGTGAGACAGGCCATACCGGCGACTGGATAAAAGGCGGCGAAACCATAGCACTTTATCAGGAAAGCGGAATAAATGAAAAATTACTCGTTGAAATTCCCATCCATGTTTTTTTTGAAGATGATTATCTGGCAGTGGTCAGAAAGCCGGCCGGTATTGCAGTAAGCGGTAACAAAAAGCGCACGCTCGAACATGCCCTGCCAGGCAATTTGAAGCCAAGCCCGCAAAGCGATGCTCTTCCCATACCTCAAGCCATACACCGTCTCGATTATCCCACAAGCGGCGTACTGCTTATTGGCAAAACAGTTCAAAGTGTTATCATGCTCAATAAAATGTTCGAAAACAGGCAAGTAAACAAAACATATCTGGCCGTTACAATTGGCGAAATGCCTTTAGAAGGAACAATAGAGCAAGAAATTGATGGAAAAATGGCACACACAACTTTCAAAACCCTTGCCATAGCCGAATCGGGCAGGTTTGGCTTCCTCAACCTGCTCGAAGTGAAAATAACAAGCGGACGCAGACATCAAATACGAAAACACATGCTGCACATTGGCAACCCGGTTTTGGGCGACAAAGAATATGGCCTGGAGGGAAAAATACTAAATGGGAAAGGGCTATACCTGCATGCATTATCCCTGAAATTCAAGCATCCGATAACTAAAAACGAAATTGAAATAAAAGACGGTAAATCTGAAAAGTTTTTAAAGATATTCCCGGGATTCTATTACATTTAAAAAGGCTGTCTAAATAATTATCAAACTCAATCATTTTTCTTTGTGCTACTTTGTGCGTACCTTATTTTCCTTTGTGGTTCAATCATTTAGTATTTACCACAAAGTACTCAAAGCTTATCGCAAAGTCACACTAAGGACTTTTCATACAGCATTATCGTCGTTTTTTGTTAATGACCAATACCAATTTTCTTATTTTTTTTGTATTTGACATTAACAAATACAAAAACATTGCTCAATGTTTCTTCTAAAAGCTTATCACCGTACGCTTAACCGACGATTTGGTGAGGTTATTGGCATTCGTTATCACCACGCTTTTTACCCCGTTGCTCAATGCCTTGAATGAATTGTCGAGTTTGGGGATCATGCCGGCTGCTATGCTGCCATCTGCTTTGTATTCGCGGTACAATTCCATATTAAGTTCATGGATTATAGAATTATCATCGTCGGGGTCAGACAAAACACCGTCTTTTTCGAAGCAGTACACCAAATTCACATCAAAATCGCGGGCAAGTCCCACGGCCAGTTCAGAGGCTATGGTATCGGCATTGGTGTTCAGCAACTGACCTTTGCCATCGTGCGTAAGGGGTGCCATTACCGGTGTAACTCCCTGTTCTACTAGCAATTGAAGCTCATCGGTATTTACATCCACCACATCGCCCACGAATCCATAATCGATTTCTTTCACCGGGCGTTTTACCGAGCGGATTATGTCCATGTCGGCACCGCAAAAGCCTACGGCATTGCACCCCATGGCTTGTAGCCCGGCCACAATGTTTTTGTTTACCAGGCCGGCATACACCATAGTAACCACATCGAGCATGGCCTTGTCGGTTATACGGCGTCCATCAACCATTTGTGTTTCAATACCCAGTTTGGCAGCAATAGTTGTGGCTGAACGGCCTCCGCCATGCACCAATATTTTATTTCCTGATATGCTTTTGAAGTCAGCGAGCAGTTGCCGTAACGATTGCTCTTCTTCAACAATTTTACCACCCACTTTAACTACGGTCAGCTTTTCCATGTTCATAAATTTTGCTACAAAATTAAGCTAAAAATCGGAAACCATATTTTTACCGGCAATTTAATCGAACAGCTCTTTAATTTCGGTTTCCGAGACCGCTGAAAACGGGCTGCGCGATTGAATGAATTTATCGGCAAGTGCCGATTTGCGTTCTTTGAGCTTTTGGATCTTTTCTTCGATGCTGTTTTCGCTAATAAAACGGTACACAAACACTTTTTTGTTTTGCCCTATGCGGTGTGCACGGCTCACGGCCTGGTTTTCGGCCGCTGGGTTCCACCAGGGGTCAAGTATAATGATGTAGTCGGCTGCGGTAAGGTTCAGCCCCACACCCCCGGCTTTCAACGATATAAGGAATACCGGCTTTGTTTTATCGTTCTGAAAACGGTTTATTACCTCTTCCCTGTTGCCGGTTTGCCCGGTAAGCATGCAGTAGCCAATCCCGTTTCTTTCAAATTCGGCTTCAAATAGTTTTAAATGAGTTACAAACGAAGAGAACACCAGCACTTTATGTTTTTCACTCACCAAATTGCCAATAGTTTCCATTACCTGTTCGAACTTACCCGAGCCGGCCTCTGAGTTTTTGATCAAAGCCGGATGGTTGGCCAGTTGCCGCAGGCGTGTCAATCCTTGTAGAATTACAATTGACGACTTAGCAAGTCCCTGCTTTTCAATATTCTCAAGAATGGCATTGCGCACAGTCGATTTTTCCTTTTCATACAATTCGGCCTGAGCTTCGGTCATTTCGCAGTAAGATATCTGTTCGGTCAACGGGGGCAAATCGGTGGCAACTTGCTCTTTGGTACGCCTCAACAAAAAAGGGTTTATCAAATTGAAAAGGCGCATACGGGCTTCTTCATCAGCTTCTTTTTCAACAGGCACAATATATTTTTCGCGGAAAGTTTTTAAACTGCCCAACATGCCCCTGTTCAGGAAATTGAGTTGCGCCCACAAATCCGACAAGCTGTTTTCGATGGGTGTGCCCGTGAGCACCAGTTTCTTTTCCGAGTTCAATTCACAAACCGCTTTATATGTCTTCGAATCGGCATTTTTAATATTCTGACTTTCGTCCAACACTATGTAATTAAATTTCAACTTATCAAATAGCTCCACATCGTTCCGCATGGTTCCATAGGTCGAAATAATCACATCGTAATAATTAACAATACCCGACAAATTAGCGGTTTGTTTCCGCTGATAGCCGGCATATTTAAAAACCTTTAACTGTGGCGTAAACTTTTTGATTTCGTTCATCCAGTTATGCACCAGCGATGTGGGCACAAGCACCAGCGAAGCCGATTTGTTAGATACTGCCTGAGCAAACAAATCGCCCATACCGTTCTCATCGAAAACCGGCTTTGAACTTTGTGCGTTTTCTTTTTCCCTTAACAACAAGGCTAGTGTTTGCAGGGTTTTTCCAAGCCCCATGTCGTCGGCCAGGCAACCCCCTAATTTATGTTCGCCCAATTTACACATCCACGAATAACCTTCGTGCTGGTATTTTCTGAATTGAGCGTTCAAACCTTGTGGCGGTTCGCTCAACTCAAATTTCAGCGGATTAATCTTTTCAAACTCCTGCGCCTGCTCCTGTACCAATATACCGCTCTGTTCCAATAAGTGGAAGTGATGTTTTTCCAGCTTCAGTTTAGCTTTATCGCCTTTGGCACTTTGCAACAAATCGGCATATTTTTCGAACCACACTTCGGGCAGTATGGCAATAAGGCCATTTGGCAATACAAATTCCCTTTTGCCCGATAAAATGTTCTTTTTAAAATAAATAAAGGGCACCTCAAAATCATCGAACCTCACCACGGCATACAGGTCAAACCAGTCGTTTTCGATGCGTGTTTTGAATTCGAGCTTAAAAGAACCGGTGTAATAATCGGCCGGCAGGTTTTGCCTGATTTCAACCCCTTCGTCCTTTAAGCGGGCGCTGTATTCGTTTATCCAATTGATTATCCCGTTGCCTTCAGCAATTTTTTCGCCTCCCTGTACCTTAACAATTAACTGTTCACCAATGAGGTCAAAACCAATTTCATTCAAAAAAGCAAGAATACGAGTTTCCCAGTCGAAGTCGCGGTAATGTTTGTAAAAAACAAAATGTCCGTTTTTGTTGGCCAAATCAACCTGTACGCTGTCGGCCCTTCCGGCATTAATGTGTTTTTTCCCGTACTGAAAATAAAGCACCAGAATGGGTTCAAGGCGCAGCCCTTGCTCAATCGATATCACGGCTTTCTTCTCCGATTCAACTTTTGTTATGCCGAAAACATCGGAAATCACTTCGTTTTCGCCTACAATTTTTAACACGAAGGTTTTTAGGTATTTTTCTTTCAGTTTGGCAGGTATCGAAATCGATTCGTTTTTAAGGAAAGGCAAAATACGCTTACCCGAGAGCTCACGGAAAAAATAAAGTTTATTGTCGAGCACCATGCGGCAGGGTGAATCTACAAGAACAATGGGCTGCCTTTTCAATACCGGCAACACTTTATTGTTATGTTTTATTTCGAGCCTGTAATTAAAGCCATCGGTTTCATTTTCGAAATTAAAAACGGCAGTGGCAATACCTTCCTGAATTTCAATTTTGTCTTCGTTGTGGATATTGGCAAGTTCCTTTCTGAATAGCGGCACATGCTCATTTCTGACAATGTCGATACAGGCAGCCATTTGCTTCTCTACAAAAGGGGCAACATGCTTCGAAAAAAAATCGGTGTCGATGTCGCGAAAAAATTCACTTGTGTGTTTTTTTTTCGAGAACCTGCGGGCAAGGTTCTCATCGCTGTATTTGTCGCTTAACTTAATGAGTTCACGTTGACTTGGTGTAAAATCCTGAAAAGAAGAATCGACATCGTGCTGCGTAAGTTGCGACACAACTTCATAGAATGATTTCCCGGATTCCTTCCGTGCCATGTATGGCAGCAAAATATGCCCCAATACACGGTGTTCGGTAAGCCCGATTATAAAAAACTGTTTTTCTGAATTGCTATCCACGTTGAAAATAAAAATGAATTATCCGGCACATTTTACACAAACTTTCGATTCGGGCATTAGCATAATGCGCTCTTTTTGGATTAAAGCACCGCACTTGTAGCATTTCCCGAAATTCGGGTTATCTATATCTTTCAAAGCTTCTTCAATTTTCTGTGCCTGAACCGATTTTTTACGCAAAGCAGCTTCGTTAATGCTCCGGTTGTTTATGGCGTCCATGCGGCTCACGCGCCCCACGGCCGAGTCGAGCCCTTCGGGGACAACCAGCTCTTTTAGCTCTTCAATTTGCTTCTTCAACCTTGAATATTTCTGCTCAAGCAGGGACTTAACCTGCTCTTTATAATCGTTAGTCATAACACTTTCAATAATTTGAAATAAAATAAACTTTTCAAATAAAAAAACCTCAAATTTAGAAAAGTTATTTTAAAGTGCTTGTCCGCTTTTCGTAAAATTTGTTTTTTATTTTGATATATTTACGTGAAACCCGTAAAAGGCGATTTTTTGTACAATTTAAAAGGGATTAGTTACTTTTAGCCAAAAGATGATTCTATTTTTGTGGGTTGAAATCAGACATTCATACAAATTCAAACCATATGAACCGTATAGTTGAAAAAGAATTTTTTTCGGAAAATGTAGTAAAACTGGTGGTTGAAGCACCACTAATTGCCAAAGCCCGCAAACCGGGCAACTTTGTCATTTTAAGAGTTTCGGAAAAAGGCGAGCGCATACCTTTGACCATTGCAGCTGCCGACGAACAAAAAGGCACCATTACACTAATAGCGCAAAAAGTAGGTGTAAGCACCGAGAAACTTGCTAAAATGGAAGTTGGCGATAAACTCATCGACCTGGTTGGCCCGCTGGGGAAAGCAACCGAAATACATAAAGTTGGTACTATACTGGCCTGTGGCGGTGGAGTAGGCGTAGCTCCTTTACTTCCCATTGTTGAAGGTTTCAAAAAGGCCGGCAACCGTGTAATATCGGTTCTTGCAGCCCGCAGCAAAGACCTTATTATTCTTGAAGACGAAATAAGAAAATGGAGCGATGAAGTAATCATCATGACCGACGATGGTTCTTATGGAAGAAAAGGTTTGGTAACGCAAGGTGCCGAGGAGATAATTCAACGAGAGAAGATAGACGAATGCATAGCCATAGGCCCTGCCATAATGATGAAATTCACCGCACTGCTCACCAAAAAATACGAAATACCCACGCAGGCCAGCCTCAATTCAATGATGGTTGACGGAACAGGGATGTGCGGCGCTTGCAGGGTTACCGTTGGTGGAAAAACCAAATTTACCTGTGTCGATGGGCCCGAATTTGATGCACACCAAATCGATTTCGACGAAATGCTGATGCGCCTTGGCGGATATCGCAAGGAAGAACAAGTTGCATTTGAGCAGTACTGCAAAATCAATTAAACGAAGAAAGATGACAACCTTAACTGAATATTTAAAAGAAAAAAGAGGCGAAGAGTGGAGAGAAGATCTTCGTAAAAAATTAAAAGGTAAAGAACGCACCGACATTCCCAGGGTGCATATGCCCGAGCAAGAACCGCTCGAACGGGTTAAGTACCAAAACATGGAAGTTAACCTCGGCCTTACCGAAGAACAAGCTTTAGTGGAAGCATCGCGCTGCATGGACTGCGTTAACCCTACATGTATTGATGGCTGCCCGGTACAAATCAACATACCCGAATTTATTAAAAACATTGAACGCAAAGAGTTTGCACTGGCAGCCCAATCGTTAAAGCTTACCAGCGCCTTGCCTGCTGTTTGTGGCCGGGTTTGCCCACAAGAAAAGCAGTGCGAAGAACTTTGTTTTTATACCACAAAATTGAAAAAAGACCCTGTGGCTATTGGATACCTTGAACGCTTTGCCGCCGACTGGGAGCGTGAAAGCGGTAAAATGTCGGTGCCTGAGTGTGCACCGTCCAACGGGATCAAAATCGCTGCTATTGGCTCTGGCCCTGCATCGTTGTCGTTTGCAGGCGATATGGCCAAACTGGGCTACGATGTTACCGTTTTTGAAGCTTTGCACGAAATTGGCGGCGTATTGAAATACGGAATTCCCGAATTCAGGCTGCCCAACAGTATTGTTGATGTTGAATTGGACAACCTGCGCAGCATGGGCGTAAAATTTGTGAACAACTTTATCGTAGGTCGCACAGCCAGTTTCGACGACCTTAAAGCCGAAGGGTTCGAAGGGTTTTTTGTGGCAAGTGGTGCAGGTTTGCCCCGTTTCATGAACATACCCGGAGAAAACTACAATGGCGTTATGTCGAGCAACGAATACCTTACCCGTGTGAACCTGATGGGTGCAGCAAGCGATGAATACGACACGCTGGTTATGCGCGGCAAAAACGTGGCCGTAATTGGCGGTGGAAATACAGCCATGGACTCGGTTCGCACAGCAAAACGCCTGGGTGCCGAGCGGGCAATGATTGTTTACCGCCGCTCACGGATCGAAATGCCTGCACGGGTCGAAGAGGTAAAACATGCCGAAGAAGAAGGCGTTGAATTTATGAACCTGGCCAACCCGGTGGAATACTTTGCCGACGAAACCGGTCGTGTAAACAAAATGCGACTGCAATACATGGAACTTGGAGAACCCGACGAATCGGGTCGCCGCAGGCCGGTTGCCATTGAAGGTTCTGAGAAAGACATTGATGTTGACCTGGTTGTTGTGGCTGTGGGCGTTTCGCCAAACCCGCTCATTCCGTCGTGCCTGCCCGATTTGAAGGTAAGCCGCTGGGGAACCATCGAAGTGGGCGACAACATGCAATCGTCGATACCCGTGCTTTTTGCCGGTGGCGATATAGTGCGCGGCGGTGCTACCGTTATCCTTGCAATGGGCGATGGCCGTAATGCCGCAAAATCTATGCACGAATACCTTTCGGAAGAAAAGAAATAATTGTGTAAATTTGTGGAAACACATTCAACATGAGCATTGAAACACGGAAAATATCATTCATTCAGGAATTTCTGCAAGTGCAGAACGAAGAAACAATCAAAAGCTTAGAAGAATTATTGAAAAGCAAAAAGAAGGAACATGTCAATACATTCAAGGAGCCTATGAGTATTTATCAATTGAATAAAGAGATAGATGAATCGATGAAAGACTCAGAAAATGGAAAAATCAAAAAAGCTGCTGATTTGAAAAACAAATACTGAAAATGAAACGGACCGTTTACTGGACATATTTTGCTGAAAAAAAGCTAGACAGCATCTATTCATATTATACAAACATTGCAGGTAAACGTGTTGCCCAAAAACTGGTCAATGAGATTGTTGAAAAATCAATAAAAATGGAAAAGTCTCCTTTTATTGGACAATTGGAGCCTCTTTTAGAAAACAGAAAAGAAAAATTCAGGTACATAATACATGGTAATTTTAAGCTTATTTATTGGATAAATGAACTTAAAAATCAAATTGAAATCGTTAATTTATTTGATTGCAGGCAGAATCCGGTTTTATTAGAAGCACAAACCAAGTAAATTGCAATAGGACACATAAAAAGAAAAACAATACATAATGGCAAACTTAACAACCCGTTTTTTTGGATTAGAACTAAAAACCCCCATTCTTATCGGGAGTTCAGGACTATCGAACAGTATTGAAAAAATAAAGTTGCTTGCCCAAAACGGAGCAGGTGCAATCATTTTGAAATCGGTTTTCGAAGAGGAAATTTACAAGGAATTCCAGCACGAAATAGAGAAGCAGGCCGTGGGCACCCACAACCTTGAATATCTCGACTATTTCGACTACGAAATAAAAAACGACAAGGTAAAGCAATACCTCGAACTAATAAAAGGTGCTAAAGACGCCGGAGTTGACGTACCGCTGGTTGCCAGCATTAACTGCACTACATCGAGCGACTGGGTGTTTTTTGCCAACAAGCTGGCCAAGGCCGGTGCCGATGCCCTGGAATTGAATTTGTTTGTTTTGCCATCGGATGTTGAGCGCACTGCCGACCAAATAAGGAATTACTATTTCAGCACCATCAAAAAAGTGATTGAAACAGTTAACATACCGGTAACCATTAAACTTTCGACTTACTTTTCTGACTTGGCAGCCATGATTAAAGAGCTTTCGGAAACCGGTCTGGCAGGCATTACGCTCTTTAACCGCTTTTACAACATCGATATCGACATTGAAAAGCGCGAACTGCAACCCGCAAAAATATTAAGCCACCCGTTCGAGTATCAGAAATCGCTGCGCTGGATTGGCATTATGTCGGGGCGTGTTCAATGCGAGCTTGCAGCCAGCACGGGCGTACACGACTACCCTACTGCCATTAAAATGATAATGGCCGGTGCAAGTGCCGTGCAAGTAGTATCGGGCGTTTACAAGCACGGTTACAAATTTATTGCCGATATGGTTTCGGGCCTCGAAACATGGATGGACAACCACAACGTGAAAAGCATAGACGAAATAAAAGGCATAGCTAATGCCAAACATGTGAAAAACCCTGCTGAGTATGAACGCGTTCAATTTATGAAATACTTTGGGGGTTTCGACCCGGAGATTGACTAAGAAGCTAAAGAAACTTTACACATATAGCCCAACTTGTAAAAGTCGAAAACTTTCAGGTTGGGTTTTTTCTTGCTTAATTGTTTAATTAATATATTCTCAAAAGTGTTAAATAAAAAGGCAATCAACCCCAGCATGTGCAAACTAACTATAATATTGAACCATTTTGCAAGTGCAACCTCATTCACCAGTTCTGATTTGATATTGCTTTTTTGCATAATAACAAGTAGGTTTTCAACACCTGCTCTTGTTTTTTCCATGAATACATTATTTGACTCAAGTCCATCGTGATAAACCGGATTATCAATATGCCCGATTCTAATCTGTTCATTTTTCAGCACTATTCCAAACAAAGTATCCTCGTGCCCGTATCCTGTCAATGAATTATCGAATCTGATACGAAGCAAGATATCCTTTTTAATCATGAAATTGCCTGTCATAAAAGAGGAATAAGGCTTCATTGACCTTAGTTTTGCATCACGGGTTTCTCGTTTATGTCCATAATGCCAGCGCAACGAAAATGAAATATCTTCAAGCTTATCGCGATAAGCAATGCCTCCCACAATAATTTTATGATTGATATTTTTCAAATAATTACTAATAAAGCTTTTTGAAACTGGGAATGTATCACAATCGAGAAATATCAAGTTTTCATAACTTGCCTTTGCGGCCAAATAATTTCGGACTGCAGCTCGTCCTAAATTTTTATCCAATTCTAAATATATAACTCCGGGTAAATCCCTCAATTTGCGGTTTTCTTTTTTCAAAACAGTATTGCCAGAACAATCGTCGACAACAATTAATTCGTATGCTTCTCCGGTATCTTGAGCTTGTTTCACCAACTCATTTACCAAAGGATTAACATTATAGTTATATGTAGGAATACAAATTGACAACATAATTCTTCAAAAATAAGAATAATAAAAGATAGAGCGCTTCTTTAGGGTCGATTTTAAATAAAAGTACACATTGCCCCATATAGAGGCAAAAATGAATTTTTATATGGAAAAAAAAGTAATTTTGCATCCTCAAATTCAGAAAGAATATAATTATGGCTTTAAAATGTGGCATTGTAGGTTTACCCAATGTAGGCAAATCGACCCTTTTCAACTGTTTATCGAGTGCAAAAGCACAATCGGCAAATTTTCCGTTTTGCACCATTGAACCAAACGTAGGGATTATAACTGTTCCCGACGAGCGTTTAATAAAATTAGCCGAAATTGACAAGCCCAAAAAAGTGGTTCCTACTACTGTTGAAATAGTTGACATTGCCGGACTTGTAAAAGGTGCCAGCAAAGGCGAAGGCCTGGGCAACCAGTTTCTGGCCAACATACGCGAAACCGATGCAATACTGCATGTGCTCCGCTGCTACGACAACGACAACGTAACCCACGTTGACGGCTCGATCAACCCGGTGCGCGATAAAGAAGTAATTGACTATGAACTTCAGCTCAAAGACCTTGAAACGGTTGAAAACCGCATTGTAAAGGTACAACGACAATTGAAAGATGCTACCAACAAAGAAGCCAAAAAAGTATTTGAAGTGGCAAGCAAAATAAAAGACGAATTGCTCAAAGGCGTTTCGGTGCGAGCCATTGAACTGACCGATAACGAACGTGAAATATCCGACAGCTTTTTCCTTCTAACCGATAAACCTGTTATGTACGTTTGCAATGTTGACGATGCATCGGCCAAAAGTGGTAATGCTTATGTTGATGCTGTACGCGAAGCAGTTAAAAACGAAAATGCCGAAATATTGATCATTGCTGCGGCCACCGAAGCCGACATTGCAGAGCTGGAAACCTACGAAGAGAAACAAATGTTCCTCGAAGATATTGGCCTGGAAGAACCCGGCGTAACCAAGTTGATCCATTCAGCATACAAACTACTGAACCTGGAAACCTATTTTACCACCGGCCCCGACGAGAGCCGTGCATGGACATTCACGAAGGGGATAAAAGCCCCCAAAGCGGCTGGAATAATCCACTCCGATTTCGAAAAAGGGTTTATACGTGCCGAAGTAATCAAATACGACGAATACGTGCGTTTAGGTTCAGAAGCCGCATGCCGCGATGCAGGAAAAATAGCCATTGAAGGTAAAGAATACGTGGTAAAAGATGGCGACATCATGCACTTTAGGTTTAACGTGTAGAGAACACCATCAGCTCAAATTATTATTATTCACCCAACTTAAGCTTTGATATTATTCAAGACTATTAATGACTCTATACTCATAATAAATAAAAAATAAATAACGATTCTTAATAAATAACGATCAAATTATTCCTATTTTTTATACTTTTAGATAATAATTCATACACAAAGCAACTTCTTTATTATGGCAGAAGATTATAGGAATATAGAAATGAATATTGACGAACTTGACCAGAAAATACTCAGGCTCATTACCCGTAATGCACGAATACCATTTCTCGAAGTTGCCCGTGAATGTGGAGTTTCGGGAGCTGCAATACACCAAAGAGTACAACGCCTGTTTAATATGGGAGTGGTTACCGGCTCCGAATTTATTGTTAGTCCGGAAAAAATGGGTTATTATACCTGTGCATTTATGGGAATTTATCTCGAAAAAGCAAGTTTCCACAAGCAAGTAGTTGAACAATTAAAAGAAATACCCGAAATAATTGAATGCCATTACACAACCGGCCAATATGCTATTTTTGTGAAAATAATGACAAAAACAAACAAGCACCTGAAATTCATTATCGATGAAAAATTCCAAAAAATTGACGGAATTGCTCGTACAGAAACATTTATGTCGCTTGAAATGGAATTCAATCGTCAAATACCAATCCAATAAGCACACCACTCATAAAGCTTAACATAACAACACTTTATTAACTTTTGTTATGATATTTGATAAAATAATTGCAAATTGCGTCGATTTTATCAAATTTTTTATTGTTTTGTTTTTACAAACAATCAAATTATTAAAGAAACTGACTAAAAAATACCAGTACAATGAAACTTACAATTCCCGGAGATTATAAGCCTTTACTAAATCCTGTTCAAACTGAAAAGGCAATCAAACTAGTAAAAGATTATTTTCAAGCTAACCTTTCGGCTGAACTCAAGCTGCGAAGGGTCACAGCTCCGCTTTTTGTACTAAGAGGAACAGGCATTAACGACGACCTCAACGGAACTGAAAGAGCCGTAAACTTTCCAATAAAAGATATGGGCGATCAAAAAGCCGAGGTAGTACACTCGCTTGCCAAATGGAAAAGAATGACTTTAGGTAAACTCGACGTTCCAAAGAATTACGGAATATATACCGACATGAATGCCATTCGTGCCGACGAAGAGCTTACAAACATTCACTCTTTATATGTGGATCAATGGGATTGGGAAGTCGTTTTAAGCAAGGAGCAGCGCAATCTGGCATTTTTAAAAAACATAGTAAATCGTCTTTTCGATGTATTGAAACGTACCGAATTTCAGGTATATGAGGAGTATCCTGAGCTTGTTCCTCAATTACCCGAAAAAATCACTCATATTCATACCGAAGAGTTATTGAAAATGTTTCCCAATAAA